>JAEZJB010000084.1 GCA_023415845.1 Chloroflexota bacterium
CCGAGCCGGAAGCAACAACGCCCGATGAATTGGCTACGGTGACTGCCGAGCGGGACGACTACCTCGACCAGCTCCAGCGCAGCCGGGCCGAGTTCGCCAACTTCCGGCGCCGCAACGATCAGGAACGAGCCCAGCTCCGCGAGTTCGTCGGGCGAGATATCACCGCCCAGTTCCTGCCCGTCATCGACGATTTCGAGCGTGCCATGACCATGGCGCCAACTGACGGTTCCGATGCCGCCTTTGTTCAGGGCGTCGAAATGATCCAGGCCAAGCTCTTCTCCATCTTCGAGCGTCTCGGCGTCAGCAAGGTCGAAGCGCTTGGACAACCGTTCGACCCCGCCGTTCATGAAGCCGTCGCCACCGATCCCGGTTCGACCGGCTCCACCGTGGTGGAGGTGTATCAAAACGGATACCGGATCGGAGACACGCTCATCCGACCGGCAATGGTCAAAACCGGCGACGCGCCCGATGCGGAAGCATCTCCAGAGTTCGATGCCTGACCGGCATCTCCAGCACACCGAACGGCCGCTAGCCACCGTATTCGCACGACTGAGAGGAAAAACACAACATGGGACGAACCATCGGTATTGACCTCGGAACCACCAACTCGGCAATGGCCACCATCGAAGGTGGCGAGCCAACCATCATCCCCAACGCCGAAGGCGAGCGCGTGACCCCCTCGGTGGTCGCCGTCACCTCCTCCGGCGAGCGCCTCGTCGGCCGGTTTGCCCGCCGCCAGGCCGTTACCAACCCCGACAACACCATCTTCTCCGTCAAGCGCTTCGTCGGTCGCAAGTTCAATGACCCTGCCGTCGAGCGCGACAAGGCGCTGGTTCCGTACCAGCTCAAAGCCGCCGACAACGGCGACGTCCAGGTGAAGATGGGCGATCGCTGGTACTCGCCGCAGGAAATCTCGGCAATGATCCTGCAGAAGCTGAAGGCCGACGCCGAGGCGTATCTTGGCGAGACCGTCGACAAGGCAGTCATTACCGTTCCCGCCTACTTCGACAACGCCCAGCGCGACGCCACCAAGGACGCTGGCCGCATTGCTGGCCTCGAAGTGCTTCGCATCATCAACGAGCCAACCGCTTCCGCCCTCGCCTACGGTCTCGACAAGAAGGGTGAGGAGAAGGTCGCCGTTTACGACCTCGGTGGTGGTACCTACGACATCTCCATCCTCGATCTCTCCGATGGCGTCTTCCAGGTGCTGGCCACCAACGGCGACACCCACCTCGGTGGTGACGACTTCGACCAGGTCCTTATCGACTGGCTCGCCGACGAATTCAAGCGTCAGGAAGGCATCGACCTGCGCTCGGACCGCATGGCACTCCAGCGCCTCAAGGAAGCAGCCGAGAAGGCCAAGATCGAGCTGTCCAGCACCCAGCAAACCGACATCAACCTGCCGTTCATTACGGCCGACGCCAGCGGACCCAAGCACCTCAACATCCCGCTGACGCGCGCCAAGTACGAGTCGCTTGTCGGTGGCCTGGTCGCCCGCACCCTGACGCCGATGGAAGCCGCCCTCAAGGATGCCGACCTCTCGAAGTCGGATGTCGACGAAGCACTCCTCGTCGGTGGTATGACCCGCACCCCCCTCGTTCAGCAGCAGGTCAAGGACTTCTTCGGCAAGGAGCCCCACAAGGGCATCAATCCGGATGAAGTGGTGGCCATCGGCGCGGCGATTCAGGGTGGTGTGCTCGGTGGCGACGTCAAGGACATCCTGCTCCTCGATGTCACCCCGCTGACCCTTTCGATCGAGACCTTGGGCGGTGTCGCGACTCCGTTGATCGAGCGCAACACCACCATCCCGGCCCGCAAGAGCCAGAGCTTCACCACGGCCTCGGACAACCAGCCGCAGGTGGAAATCAACGTCCTCCAGGGCGAGCGGCCAATGGCTTCCGACAACAAGAGCCTCGGACGTTTCATCCTCGACGGAATTCCGCCCGCACCGCGCGGTGTGCCGAAGATCGAAGTCACCTTCGACATCGACGCCAACGGTATCCTCAACGTGACTGCAAAGGACTCGGCCACGAACAAGGAGCAGAAGATCACCATCACCGGGTCGTCCGGTCTCTCGAACGACGAGGTCGAGCGCATGGTGAAGGAGGCCGAATCGCACGCCGAGGAGGACCGCAAGCGCCGCGAAGCCATCGATCTCCGCAACCAGGCTGAAAGCTTCGTCTTCCAGGCGGAGAACACGCTGAAGGAATATGGCGACAAGATCCCGTCGGAGACCAAGGCCGACCTCGACAACAAGATCGCCGCGGTCAAGGACATCCTCGAGAATGATCGCGAGAATGTCGATCGACTGAAGCCCGCCCACGAGGCGCTGGTCGCCGCCCTTCAGGGTGCTTCCCAGGCAATGTACGAAGCGGCCTCGGCAGCCGGTGCCGAAGGTCAGGCCGGCGCCGACTTCGGTGATCCGTTCGCTGGCGCCAGCGGCGGTCGCCCCGAAGACGACGGCACGGTCGAAGGCGAATTCCGCGAAATCAACGACGACGACAAGTAGTCGCTCGCGTCGGAAGAGAGCACAAGAACCAGAGAACGGACGGCGGGAATTATCCTGCCGTCCGTTCTTCGTCTCTCCCGTGCCAGTTGGAACCGCTGTCACGCACGCCATTCGAGGACGAATTCTGCCCTCCATCACCTCTACGATAGGCCAGCAATGTGCAGCACCACTGGAGGGAATGCCATGTCGACCTCGAATCGGGATATCGCCGTCGCCGAACGCGGCAAAACACGAGCGTTCGTGACCATGGTCGAGTGGCCTGGCTGGAGCCGCGGCGCGAAGACCGAGGACCAGGCAGTCGAAACGGTGCTCAACTATGCCGATCGCTACCGCCAGGTCGTGGAGCGCGCCGGCATCAGCGATCTGCCGACCACGGTGGACATCATCGACCGGCTACCGGGAGACGGTCAGACAGATTTCGGAGTCCCTGGCCAGGTCCATGCCATCGACCATGAACCGCTTGATGATGAAGAAGCGTCCCGCCTCATCGATATCCTTGGAGCCTGCTGGCTCGCCTTCGACGAGGTTCGTGACCGAGTCTCGCCGGAGATGAAAAAGGGCCCACGCGGCGGCGGAAGAGACCGTGATCCGATCGTGGAGCATGTCGTAGAAGCCGATCGCGGCTACGCTCGCCGCATCGGCGTCCGCACGCCACCGTTTGACGTCTTGAGCACCGACGCCCGCCGCGATCATTCGGCTGCGGTCTACGAAGTGCTGATGCAGCGGCGAGGTGGGACCACAGAGGGCAAGGAATGGCCGATGCGGTATGCCCTCCGGCGAATGGCCTGGCATATTCTTGACCACACGTGGGAAATGGAAGACAAGGACCTGTCCCGCTCCGCAAACGGAGATGCTTGAACGATGACCGTCCGCACAGTGCTGGAAAGAGGTCCCAGGGAGCGCAAGTTTGTCGCCTATGCCCCCGATTGGCCAGGCTGGAGTCGTGGCGCAAAGACGGCAGCCGACGCGATCTCGACCCTTGCCTCATATCGTGATCGATATCGACCAATCGCGGTTGCAGCAGGGCTGGGCGACGAATTCGACGGTGCCGGAGACCTTGAAATGATCGAGGATCGCGTCGGCACTGGCTCAACGGACTACTGGGGCATATCGTTCTCGCCGGCGAGCTTCGAGGTGGGCGGAATGTCAACGGCTGAACTCGAGCGTAAACTTGCCTTGCTGCAGGCTTGCTGGACGTACTTCGATCAGGTGGTGGCCCGCGTCTCGCCCGAGTTGCGGAAAGGTCCGCGTGGCGGTGGCCGGGATCGCGACGAGATCATGAATCACACCCTCGGCTGCGAACGCATCCAGTTCGCCGTCAAGGTCGGCGTCAGGACCCCGGAAGGCGTCCAGGCCACGGCGGAAGGCCGCAGGGCACACCGGGAGGCGTACACCGCCGCCATTCGTGACTATGCCGCTGAGGGGAAGAAGGCCAGAACCTGGGAGCTCGCCTTCCTGCTCCGCCACACCGCCTTCCATTTGCTCGACCATGCCTGGGAGATGGAAGACAGGGACCTGTCCGGACTGGCGCCCTCAGGAAATGACTGAGTTGGTCTGCCGCGCGATCTCCAGCTCCTCGTTCGTGGGCACCACGAGAACCTGAACCTGCGAATCGTCGGTGCTGATCCGCCGGATGCCGCGCTGAGGCGAAGCATTGCGCTCCCCATCGAGCTCGATGCCCATACGCCCCAGTCCATCAATGGCTTTCGCTCGCACAATGGCGGAATTTTCACCCACACCAGCCGTGAAGACGATGGCGTGCAGCGGATCGACGACGGTGTAATAGGCACCGATGTACTTCCGGATCCGGCAGGCATAGACATCGATCGCCAGCTGGGCGCGCGATTCTCCCCGATCCGCTGAAGCCTGCACATCACGCAAATCGAGACTTCCCGCCAGTCCAAGCATCCCACTTCGTCGGTTGAGCATATCGTCCAGCTGCTCGACCGACATTCCGGCCTGCCGGTGGAGGTGAAAGAGAATCCCCGGGTCGATATCGCCGCTCCGACTCCCCATCATCAGTCCTTCAAGCGGCGTCATCCCCATCGAAGTATCGATCGATGCTCCACCCTCAATCGCGCAGGCCGAAGCACCGTTTCCAATATGGAGCGTAATCGCATTGAAGTCGTCGAAAGCGATGCCCAGGAAGTCGGCGGCAATGCCCGCAACGTACCGGTGCGAAGTGCCATGAAACCCGTATCGCCGGATTCGATACTGGCTGGCAAGATTGGCATCGATGGCATAGGTGTAGGCCACCGGCGGCATAGTCTGATGGAAAGCCGTATCGAACACTGCCACATTGGGAACGTTTGGGAGCGTCGCCAGCGCAGCCTCGATGCCCAGCAGGTTGGGTGGATTGTGGAGCGGTGCCAGTGAGGAGAGTTGCTCGATCACCCGCAACACTGACGCATCGATCAAGGTCGGCGCGACGAAGCGGGCACCGCCTTGCACGACCCTGTGCCCGACCCCTCGCACGCCAACGTCCTCTAGCGACGGCCCCCAGGTCTCACACGCTTCGACCATCACCCGGAACCCCGCCGTATGGTCGAGCACCGGCAGTTCCCGCTCGTGCTCCCCGGTGGGTCCCTCATGGCGCAGCAGGCCGCGATCGGTCCCGATCCGTTCGATGATGCCCTTGGCGAGCACGACCTCGCCGTCCATCTCGAACAACTGGTACTTGATCGACGACGATCCGGAGTTGATGACCATGATCACGCTCATGAGTCGACACGCTCCTGCTGGGCCTGGATGGCCGTAATCGCGACCGTATTGACGATGTCCTCGATCAACGCGCCCCGCGAAAGATCATTGATGGGCTTCCGCAATCCCTGCAGCACGGGGCCAATCGCAACCGCCCCCGCGCTTCGCTGGACGGCTTTGTACGTGTTGTTTCCGGTGTTCAGGTCGGGAAACACAAAGACGGTTGCATGTCCTGCCACCGACGAATCCGGCAGTTTGGCGGCGGCCACTGTGGCATCAGCGGCCGCGTCATATTGAATCGGCCCTTCCACGGCAAGATCGGGATGTCGCTCGCGCACCAGCTCGGTAGCCTGGCGCACTTTCTCCACGGCGTCGCCTCCCCCGGAACTGCCGGTCGAGTAGGAAAGCATCGCAACTCGTGGCTCGATTCCAAACTCGCTGGCCGTCCTGGCCGACGAGATCGCGATATCCGCCAGTTGCTCGGCAGTGGGGTCAGGAATCACCGCACAGTCACCGTACACAAGCACCCGGTCGGGCAGGCACATGAAAAACACCGATGAGACGCTGGACACATCCGGTGAGGTCTTGATCACTTCGAATGCCGGGCGAATGGTGTGGGCCGTGGTATGGGCGGCTCCAGAGACCATCCCATCCGCCAGTCCCAGCTTCACCATCATCGTCCCGAAGTAGGAAACGTCAGTGACAGTCTCCCACGCTTGCTCGAGTGTCACACCCTTATGTGCCCGGAGTTCGGCATAACTTTCAGCAAACTGCTTGCGGAGGACAGGATCGAGGGGGCTAACAAGGCTGGCCGCCGCGATGTCAACCCCCAGGGCATCAGCACGTCGGCGAATTTGCTCCGGATCACCCAGGATCGTCAGGTCAGCGACGCCCCTTGTCAGGGCCACGCTTGCTGCGCGAAGGATTCGGTCGTCATCTCCCTCCGGCAGCACGATATGCCGCCGCATTGTGCGTGCTCGCTCGAACAACTGGTCTTCGAACATGAGCGGAGTGACCGCCTCTGAAACCGCGCCACTGATCGTCTGGAGCACCTCGGATGATGGAACGTGCTCGGCAAACA
>JAEZJB010000115.1 GCA_023415845.1 Chloroflexota bacterium
GAAATCCGCGCCCTGGGCGTGCAGGCCGAAGCGGGCGGCCTCGACTCGGTCTGGACCTACGACCACCTGCTCTACCGCTTTCCGGGAGACACCAAAACCCGGGGCGTCCATGAATGCTGGTCAATCCTTTCCGCCCTAGCTGACGCGACTGAACGCGTCGAACTCGGCACCCTGGTGATGCCAACCTCCTGGCGCAACCCGGCCCTGCTGGCGAAGATGGCGGTCACGGTCGACGAGATCTCCGGTGGACGCCTCATCCTTGGGCTCGGCACCGGCTTCCACCAACCGGAATTCGATGCCTTTGGCTATCCATTCGATCACCGCGTCGACCGGTTCGAGGAAGCCCTCCAGATCATCTGCCCGCTGCTGAGGAACGGCGAAGTCGACTTCCACGGCACCTACGTCTCCGCCCCGAATGCCGAACTGGCGCCACGCGGACCACGTCCCGAGGGCATTCCCGTCCTGATCGCCTGCCGAGGCCCACGGATGCTGGACCTGACCGCCAGGTATGCCGATGCCTGGAATACCGCCTGGTTCGGGGTCGTCGCCGGTAGCGAGTCGCAGCGGGCCGAAATGGATGCCGCCTGCGTGGCCGCCGATCGCGATCCTGACTCCCTGACCGTGACCGTCGGCGTGCATGTGGCAACCCCAGCCGAAGCCGCCAGCAGCGAGACGCCGGTTGACCCAAACCGCCTGCTCACCGGTACCCCGGCCGAGATTGCCGCCGCCTTCCGTGATTACGAGGCGGCTGGGGTGGACCACCTGATCTGCGGGGCACTGGCGCACACCACCTACGACTACACGACCCAGGTGATCGACCTGGTTACCGAAGCCCTCGCGCTGTACCGTGCGCCGCTTGGGTAGACTAGCCACATGATGCCATCGACGCCGGTCTGGTGGAGCCCGGCGTCGCGCAACGGAGGCGCATTGGTGCAGGACGTGGCGGAGACAATCCGGAGAGCCGACAACACCTCCCCCTGGCAGGGCGACGGCCCCAATCTCGTGATGCATGGTGACAACCTTTCCCTGTTACCGCTCCTGCCAGATGCCGCCTTCCGGGTGATTTACCTCGATCCTCCGTTCAATACCGGCAAGGTCCAAACCCATCGGCCGATGCGGGCCAGGCGCACCGCAACCGGCACCCGGGTCGGGTTTCACGGGCACAGTTACGACGTGATCAGGGGCAAGCTCACGTCCTACAACGACGCCTTCGACGACTACTGGTCGTTTCTCGAACCGCGACTCGAAGAGGCCTGGCGTCTGCTGACCGATGACGGCACCCTCTACCTGCATCTGGACTATCGCGAGGTGCACTACGCCAAGGTGCTGCTGGACGCGATGTTCGGGCGGGAGTGCTTCCTGAACGAGATCATCTGGGCCTACGACTACGGCGCCCGCACGTCACGCCGTTGGCCACCCAAGCACGACACCATCCTCGTCTATGTCAAGAACCCGGATCGGTATTACTTCGATGCCACGGCTGTGGACCGGGAACCGTACATGGCACCTGGCCTGGTCACGCCGGAAAAGGCCGCCCGTGGCAAACTGCCAACCGACGTGTGGTGGCACACCATCGTCTCGCCGACCGGCAAGGAGCGCACCGGCTACCCGACCCAGAAACCGCTCGGCATCCTGCGCCGCATCGTGCAGGCGAGTTCCGCCCCAGGTGACTGGGTGCTCGACTTCTTCGCGGGCAGCGGAACGCTTGGGGTTGCCGCCGCCGAACTCGGCCGCCGCTTCGTGCTGATCGACAACCATGCCGAGGCCATCGCCACCATTCACCAACGCCTGACCGCGATAGAGGACATCACCTACCTGCCCTGAGGTCCTCGCGCACTTCGTGCCGCCGGCGACCACGGCCAGATCGCCAGGAGAGAGCCATGCCGACAGATCCCACCCTGCTCGACACGCTGGACCAGGCCCGCGCCGCCTTCGACGACGAGCGATGGGACGACGGTATCCCGCTCTGGGAGCGTCTCACCGCCGCCAATCCCCTGCAGAGCACCTGGTGGCTGGCCCTGGCGATCTCCCGGGAAGGAGTTGGCCAGCACGCTGAGGCCATCGACGCCTGGCTTCGGGTGCGAGCGCTTGGTGACGAATTCGTCATGCATCCGGCCATGCGGATCGCTCGGTGCCTGCTGAGTCTGGGTGACACTCCTTCCGCACTTGACTGGGTCCAACGGGCTTACGTCGAGGGGTACCTCGACCTCGATGCCCTCCGCACCGACGACATCTTTGAGCCCCTGCGCACCGACCCGGGCTTCCGGGAGATGGCAGGACTGATGCCCGACGAGGACGACCACACGATTCGGTGGCAACGCGACCTCGCCTTCGCGGGCCGCGAGATCCGTCGGCGCGCCTTCGACCCAACCCGGCGGCTGGATCAGATCGACCTTGAAGGTCGCATCGCGGCCCTGCAGCAACGTGTCCCCGAGTTGACGGATGCGCAGATGCTGCTCGAACTGCACCATCTCCTCCGCCTGCTGAACGATGGACACGCCCGAGTGCGGGTTCCGGAGGATCGGGTGGACCTCCAGCAGGCCCTCCCGCTTCAACTCTTCTGCTTTCCCGAAGGCGTGGTGATCACTGCGGCGGCCCCTGCCATTGCCGATCTGGCCGGATGCCGGATTCTGCAGGTTGGCGATCACGCCATGACCACCGTGATGCAGGCATTCGAGCCGATCATCACCCGCGATAACGAGAACGAGTACTGGTTCCTGCGCTGCCTGCAGGACTGGTTGCCCTACACCACCGCGCTTCACGCCCTGGACCTGATTCCCAACCCGGATGCCGCCGACCTCACGGTGGAAACGCCAGATGGTGATATCCGAACCGTTACCGTCGAGGTCGATCCCGAATGGCCCTTCCGGCGATTCCGGCACCGGATCGACCACCCGGAGGGATGGACCTTCTACCCGGAGAGGCTTGAGACTCCGGTGCCTCTGTATTTGCGGCACCTGGACCGTACGATCTGGTGCGAGGCGCTGACGGACGACGCGACGATGTACGTCCAGTTCAACGCCGTGATGGATCAACCCGAGGAGACACTGGCCGAATTTGGGCGCCGGATGCGGGCCGAGTTCGACACCCAGCGACTCGAGCGGCTGGTGCTGGACATGCGCTGGAACTGGGGAGGTAATACGCTGCAGGAGTGGCCTCTGCTCCACCAGATCGTCGGGCACTCCCGCATCAATCGGCGAGGCGGCCTGTTTGTGATCATGGGGCGCGACACCTTTTCGGCCGCCCAGAACGGCGTGAATTTCCTCGCCACCCATAGCGAGGCGGTGTTCGTGGGCGAACCGTCCGGGTCCGGGCCGCAGTTCGTGGGCGAAACCAACCACTTCACGCTGCCGTACAGCGGATTCGTCCTCAACGTGTCAGTGCTGCACTGGGTTGGCACGTGGCCGGGTGACACCCGCCGCTGGCTTCCGCCCGACATTCTCACGCCACCGACCCTCGACGCCTGGCGGGAGAACCGGGACCCAGCCCTGGAAGCGATTCTGGCCATTCCGCTGCACGTTTCCGAAGAAGCACCCGACATCATGCCCGACCAGACAGCGCCTCCCGGCTAGCCAGTCAGCCACCGCTCGTGTGCCTCGGGCCATGCCCTGGCTTCAACCAGAAGCCGAGACTTTTCCCCGCTGACGTGACGGCACTGCCTGCGACGAGATCTGACTGCTGACGGTGCGGAAACGTCGCCGCATAAACTCAAAAACTCACAAACTCCGGTTTCGTTGATTTCATGGGGTTTCCGGGGTGGAGTTTGTGCGAGTTGCTGCAGGAATGGGTCTGGCCGATCATGACCGCCCTGGTGATACGAGCCGCCCGTGACGGCTCGTATCTATCGTACGCATCGGGGAGCCCAAATCCCGCCACGCCGGACGAAATTGCCCGAACGTACACACGAGTCCCGAGGCCAGGGATCGCCATGGCCAACACAGCGTCAATCAGGATCGTGCGCTGGCGGTGCGACCTAGTCGGCAGCGACCGGCTGCGCGGTGGCTGGCACCCATCCGATGTGGGGACCGACTTCGGTGGCGAGCAGGTCAATCGCTTCCAATGCCTGGGCCTGGGTGGGCGTGCCAGGCGACAACTGGCAGATGACGTCGGTCACTTCATCGATCAGTGGTTCGGCGCGCAGGCTGGCGGCGACATCTTCCGGTCGGCCCCAATGCACGCTGTAGAGATCGAACAACTCATCGACCGGCAGCGCGGCGTGCTCCGGGCGCTTGCTGGCCCCGGCCACGAGGCCATCGGCCAGGCTGCGGTAGGCGGCATCGGGATCGGTGGTGGCCCAGACCGTGCGGGAGAGCGCGATGCGGGGCGCGACTCCGGCAGGTAGCGCCTCGTAGTAGGCGTCCACCAGTTCGCGCTGCACCTCGTCGGTATCGCGGTCGGTGCCGATGGCGATGCGGGAGAGGAGCAACCCGGAGCCTCGCTGGGCTGCTTCGATGACGCGGGGAATGGACCCGGGCGCTTCCCAGATGCGCTGGTTGAGCTGGGGAGCCGGGGGAAAGAGCGTGTCGCCGGCGTCGTTGAGAGGTTCGCCGGCAAACGCCTGTCTGATACGCACGACTGCTTCATCGTAGAGGGCTCGTTTGTCCTGCCCGCCCCGACCGAATACCTGGAGCACGGCGTCGGTAGCGAAGCCGGTGCCCAGGCCAAGTTGCAGGCGACCCGGACTGAGGGTTTCGAGCACGGCGGCATCCTCGGCGATGCGGACGGGCAGTTCGAGGGCTGGCGTGATGACCGCCGACCCGACGTTGATCTGCTCGGTGCGAGCCGCGATGTAGGAAAAGAAGACGAATGGAGACGGCAAGCCCGAGCGGAGGTGCCCGAAGTGGTGTTGCGCGACCCAGCCAGCCTGGAGACCGATGCGGTCGGCCTGGAGGAACAATTCGGTGACGTTGCGGTAGGTTTCGTCGGCCGAGCCGGGGCCATCGAGATAGGTGAAAAAGCCGAGCCGAAGTGGGGCGGTGCGTTGCATGGGAACGGTCCCTTCGTCGAGCCGGGCGGAGTGCCAGTGCCGGACACCCCGCCGGGTTGGTGCGGCGCCAGGAGGCGCTACACAACGGAAAGTATCGTGCCCACAGCATAGCA
>JAEZJB010000142.1 GCA_023415845.1 Chloroflexota bacterium
GCGAGCATGAACGGCTTGTGGATCGCCTGCACCTGCACCACGCCGGGAAGATCGAGGACGTCGGCTGGCAGGGATCCGGCGACGCCGATCACGGTACCTCCCCGGCCGTCGGGCATTGCCTGCGCCAGGAGACCTCGCTCACGTGCTGTCCGCAGAATCGCGTCCGAAATGTCCGTGGTGGCCTGAGCCGAAATGGTGATCAACATCTGCGTGTCCTCTCTCCCGTGGGTGTTGCGAAAGTTTCCTGACCGGTTTCAGGGAAACAAAAAACCGAGGCGTTTGCCTCGGTTCCCCCCTGTGCTCCTGGTTGCGTGTGGCGCCTTGGCTAGTTCAACCAAAACGCCCCGCCAGCTGGGCTGGGGGGTTGGTAAACCAGTAGTAATAGAACGAGGAAACGCATGGGGAGCATTGGTTCTCCATCGTGCTTCGCGCTTCTACGACTGGTGGGTTCGTCATCGTGCTTTTCATCACGTGCGCAGCGTATCCCCCGGCCATTGGCCTTGTCAAGACCCTTCGCCTCTGGCGATCGCTGCCTCGTGTTCCACGGTGGCCGGCTCTCGCTCCTAATACAGGCCGGATGCACCATGTCGTCCTGCGCGGCTGCCAGGCGTTGCTCCTCCATCGATGTGTCCAGTCGAGGAATTCATGGTCCGTCTCTCTCCATCTGGATCAAGGTGGGACACGGTTACGAATTCCCGGTAACCGTGGCGTAATTCGACGGCTTCGTTGCGTTCGATAAGTACGCCGCAAATTGCAACCACCTGTTTCTGGCAGTCATTGTCGGCCGTAGGTGCCTTTGGCCAGGCGACCATATGAAAAGTGGCCCAAAAACTCCGCGAAAGCGCACGAACTCTGCAGGAACTGGATCACGAAAAGCCTATGGAATCGGGAAGAATGAACGACATTTGGAGTTTTCGAGTTTTTGAGTTTGTGAGGTGCACACCTGCGAATCGATACCGCTATCGTCCTGGTCGGGTCAGCGGCGGACGTGGTGGCGATGAGTTCGCCCAGGGGAGATCACAGCGCGGACGTTCAAGTTCCATCACAAGCTGTGTTGGGCGTCGATCGCCGATGTCCTCACATCGCTGGCTCTGTCTGGAACACGCTTCTCTCACGAGCCATTTGCGGGTCGAACTTCGGAATCCGGGATTTTCCAACAGGGGACTTGTGATATTATCGAGGTGTTCGATCGATTCTGTCTTGGCGCCTCCATCGGGCGCAGCCTCCGTCGGCAGACAGGTCGTGACGTGATGAAGTGAAGATCGTGTGATCTTCAGCCGCTAGAAGGGACTGAGAACCTTGGCTCGAGAACTTCCTCCCCTCCCCTATCCGTTCGATGCGCTTCAACCATACATCGATGCGCAGACGATGGAGATTCACCACGACAAGCACCATCAGACCTATGTCACCAATTTGAACAATGCGGTGGCGGGTACTGACCTCGAAAATGTGTCGTCGATCGATCTGGTGAAGAATCTCGGCGATGTTCCGGAAGACAAGCGCACCGCCGTCCGCAACAATGCGGGTGGTGATGTGAATCACACGTTCTTCTGGGAACTCCTCACGCCGGGTGGCTCTTCCGCTCCGGTAGGCGCCCTCGCTGAAGCGATTGAGGCCGAATTCGGTGGTCTCGACGCGCTGAAGGAAAAGGTGAACGCCGCTGGTGCTGGCCGATTTGGCTCTGGTTGGGCGTGGCTCGTCGTTGACGGCAATGGCGCTCTCGAAGTGCTGAGCACCGCCAATCAGGACAGCCCGCTTACCGATGGCAAGACCCCGGTCCTCGGCGTCGATGTCTGGGAACATGCCTACTACCTGAAGTACCAGAACCGCCGCCCGGAGTACCTGGCAGCCTTCTGGAATGTGGTGAATTGGGACGTTGCTGGCAAGAACTACGAGTCTGCCAAATAGCGTCATCAGGTTCGCCAATTCCTCTCGCCCCCTGCCGGACACAAACGTCCGGCAGGGGGCGATCTGTTTTCTCTTGATTGACGTGAACAACCGCTGTCTCGTAGGGTTGATCCATCCTTCAGTGAACGTTGGCTCCAGTTAGGGAAGCGAGTTTCGTATGACACCAACGCGCAGCGACCGCATCGTTCCCCGCCCTTTGCTCTTGCTCCTGGTCGCCGTTATCGCCGTCTCAGGGATAGCCGGAGCGCTCGCTCAGGCGTTGGGACCAGCCGGACCGTCTCCCGCTTCTGGTCAGTCGTCCGTCATCGCCCAGGGCGTCATCGACGTTCCCGACACGGAGCAGCGCTGGCAGGTCAGTACCTATACCACCGAGCCAGACGCCGCCCCGATGACCGTCGGCTTTCCCTCCTTCGTTCTTGCTCGGTCAACCCCACTGCTCATCACTGACATCAACACCGGGTACCAGACTCGTCTGGCTGCCGGCGAGGCATCGTTCCTGTACCCGGGGCAGGAGGTCAGCCTCACCACGTTTGGACCTCCGGATGGTTTCCTTTTCATCGAACTCACTGATCCGGATGCGTTCAGCATTGGCAACGATGTACTGATGGGTGAACCCTTCCAGCCCCTCGCGGGCGTCAGGGATCTGGATCTCATTCGCAGCCGGGTGAACGCTGGCGAGACGGTGGACATCCCGGCTGGCGCCGGACGACTCGTCGTCGTCGGACTTACGGGCGACGCCACTGCCAACGACGTGACGATCTTGCCCGGAGACATCGCCGAATTCGATGGTGCAATCACCATCACCGGCAACACCGATGGTTCGGAGGTCGTCACGGCCTATATCGGCGCGGTTGTCAGCTTTGGTGACGAACCCGCTGCGACGCCGGCAACTTCACCTCAGGCCACCGCTGAAGTCACTGTCAAGGCAACTCCGTCCCCAACCGAGAGTCCGGCAACGCCCGAGCCGACCGCGGAACCAACAGAGGCCCCGACGGAGATCCCGGTCACTGAAATCCCGGCCACGGAAGAAATCGCCTCACCATCGGCCGACCAGGCCGCAGTAGCCGCAGGCACTCCAGCGCCCGAAACCGCTGCCTGTGTGCCGGTCGGTGGCACGCCCGTCGCCTCAGCCGATGGGCCACCCTTCACGCTGGCGGATATCGAAGGTGACACTGGCGTCGATTCGGATCGCGATTCCCTCTCTGATGCCCGCGAGGAGTATTACGGAACCGATCCGCTGAATGCCGATTCCGACGGCGATGGCATCAACGATTTCCGTGAACTCGTGGACTTTGGCACCGACCCGCTGAATGCCGACACCGACGACGATGGCATCAACGACTACAACGAAATCTTCGTCTACGGGTCCGATCCCTTGAACCTCGATTCGGATTGCGACCTGCTCTACGACGGCGGCGAACTGATCTACGAAACCGATATCTTGAACCCCGACACCGATGCCGATGAGATATCAGACGGTGATGAGGTCTATTTCACACTCACCGATCCGACGAACCCGGACACTGACGGCGACGGATATCCCGATGGTGAGGAAGTTGACAATGGTTGGGATCCACTCGACCCCAACGACCCGACCCAGGGAGGAAAGCCGGCCTGACAGCCAACAATTGCTCGCGACATATCCCAGTCAGTGATATCGGATCCGACTTCGGAAACAAAAATCTTCTTGGGATATGTCGTCCATTCGTCTGTGAAACGCCTTCAGGCAACGCCACATAGAGAAGAGCCCTTTGAGTCGATCGACTCGAAGGGCTCTTCAACACTTGCAACTGAAAATCTCAGGAGCGCAGCTTCTTCGGAATTTCTCCCTGAATGAGCCGTGAATTTCGCCCAAACCGGAAGTAGCTGATCGCCCACTGCGCGATCACCAGCCCCTTGTTGGCCAGACCATTGAGGTAGAGCACATGGACGAACATCCAGAGCAGCCAGGCCGGGAAGCCGCTGAAATTCCGGCCCCGCACCGAGGCAACTGCCTGGTTGCGCCCAATCGTTGCCAGGCTCCCCTTGTCGTTGTAGACGAACGGCTTATACGCCTCACCATTGAGTGCACGAATGATGTTGTCGGCAGCCCAGCGCCCCTGCTGCATCGCCGCCGGAGCCACGCCTGGCACCGGCTTCCCTTCCGCAGTCTTCACACCCGCAGCGTCACCTATGACGAAGATGTCCGGTCGTCCAGGAATGTGAAGCTCGCGCTCGACCTGAACCCGTCCGGCGCGATCGAGCTCGGCGACCTCGGCCAGCGCCTTCGTCAGCGGCGACACCTGCACGCCAGCCGCCCAGATAACGGTTGCTGCATCGATCCGCTCATCACCGATGTTGACGCCGCCCTCATCAATCGCCGTCACCAGCGACCCGGTCCGCACTTCAACACCAAACTCACCGAGATCGGTCGCAGCCGCGGCCGAAAGATCCTCCGGGAACATCGGCAGGATGCGTGGCAGGCCTTCAAGCAAAATGATGCGGGACTCGCGAGGATCGAAGTTCCGGAACTCGTTGACGAGCGTCTTGCGTGCGATCTCACCGATCGCGCCCGCCATTTCGACACCGGTCGGGCCGCCGCCAATGACAATAAAGGTCAGCAGTTGTGCACGCCGAACCGGATCGGTTTCACGCTCCGCTTCCTCGAACGCCAACAGGATCTTCGAGCGGATCGCGACCGCGTCATCAAGGGTCTTGAGGCCAGGTGCCAGAGGCGCCCACTCATCCCGTCCGAAATAGGAATGCGTCGCCCCAACGGCAACCATCAGGTAGTCATAGCTCAGGGTGCTTCCATCATCGAGGGTGATCTTCCGACCCTCGACATCCACCCCTTCCACCTGTGCGAGGATCACGGATGCATTCTTCTGTCCGCGAAGCAGCCCCCGGATCGGCTGGGCGATATTCGCTGGCGAGAGCTGGGCAGTGGCGACCTGGTAAAGCAGCGGCGCAAACAGGTGATGGTTGCGCTGGTCGATGACAGTCACTTTTACTGGCGCATCGGCGAGTTGCCGAGCGGCATTCAGGCCGGCAAAGCCGCCCCCGACAATGACGACATGCCGCTTGCCCTTGGCGTTCACAGATGGCGTGTACGTTTCGGCTACAGTCACAAACTGGTCCACCTGCGCGTCGCCAGTCGTCTTTTCAGGATTCGAATCAGTCACGCCGAACTCCACCTTTCCAGGCGCCATCAAACTCTATGGCGAGATCGTTTTCACCTCGATTCGCGCCAGCCTGCCGCCTGGAAGAGACAGCCGACGCTCCGGCCACCACGCGGCCGATGGGAGAGTAGCAATCTAAGTAACCTTCATGCAATAGGTGTATCCGTCAGCCACCGGACAAATGCAGATGCTGACTCTATCGAGAAAGCGAAAATTGGCCACCAAATGTACTGGATATTTCGAACCAATCCGCTTTCAAGCCAGATTTCAGGCCAAATTGCATCAACAGTTATAGAATGAGTCTCTGGTACCCCGCACCAGTACTTCCTGCTGCGGTAGAAATGACGAAGGATACCCACCTTGCCAGCCCGTCGTAATACTCCCATTACGCTTTCCACGCATTTTGACGAAAGTGAGGAAGGTACGTTCCGGCATCTGCCATTCGATTTGCCCACAGGCGTCGAGCAGATACGTGTGCGAGTGGACTATAACGACGAGATTGGATCAGATCCCCGCCTCACTGGTGGAAATACCCTCGACATCGGTCTCTTCGATCAGCACGGAATAGAAACCGGTAGCGAAGGATTCCGTGGCTGGAGTGGTTCGACAAGGCGCGAAATCGTCATTGGCAAAAAGTGGTCAACTCCACCCTACCGGGTTGGGAAACCCAATGCTGGAACGTGGAACGTCCTTCTTGGTGCCTACAAGGTTGCCCCGCAAGGTCTCGACGCAACGGTCACCATCGAACTTGATCCCGAGATCGATCCGCAATCGCTACCCGCTTCCCCCTCGCTCGAGAGCCTGGAGCGAAAGGAGCTTCGGAAGCCAGCCGAGAGAAACTGGTACCGGGGCGATCTCCACGCCCATACGCTCTATTCCGACGGCGATGTGACACCTGCGCAACTCATGGCCGCAGCATACGAGGCCGGTCTCGACTTCCTCGGCGTCACCGATCACAACCGCGCCCAGACACCAGTCGGACTCGTGCCAGATGGCGAAGGCTGGCCAGTCCTGGTACCAGGCGTGGAAGTCACCACCTACGCTGGCCATTTCAACGTTTGGGGCACCGACACCTGGTATGACTTTCGCGACCCGACGCCAAAGGGCCTTCAGGCCGCAGTCAGTGCCGCCCGCAAGGATGGCGGACTCGTGGCGGTCAATCACCCCAAGCCGTTCGGTCCGGATTGGATCTACCCGGAGGTAACCGGCTTTCACGCCATTGAAGTGTGGAACGGTTGGTGGTCGGGCTTGAATCCGGTTGCACTTGCCGTATGGGAAGCAGCCCTTCGACGTGGCGAAAAAGTGGTCCTCATCGGTGGCAGCGATGTGCACTTCCCCAACCGCCCAGGTACTCCAGACAATCCGTTAACGCCGAGCAGGCTTGGCCACCCCACGCTCTGGATTCAGACTCGCAAGCCGCTCTCACCGAAGTCAATTCTGGATGCCGTCAAGTCCGGGAATGCCTATCTTTCCGATTCACCAGACGGCCCGGAACTCTATATCTCCCGTGAGGCCGACCTCGTGACAATTCGAACGGTGGCAGGCAAAGGCACAGCGCTTGTCCTCGTCGGCGCCACCGGCATCATTGCCACCGAAGCGATCACCGAAGACGACCAGAGCTGGAGTTTTGCGGTCAACATACTCGGCAAGGGTCAACCATACGTTCGAGCGCAATTGCTGGGCGAAGCCGGGGAGATGCGAGCGCTATCCAACGCACTCTGGCTCCGATAGCCTCATACTCAAACGATCATCGCCAAAGCCAATGAACCTACCACTCGTCTTCTTCCTCATCGCGCGGAAGCCAGCCGGGACGCCAGGGATTGTCTCCTGGAACCTGTCGCCCGCCGAGATGTTCGCGCTCGCTATGGTCGAGCTCGGCGAGTTCAACCATCCTGTCGATCATGCCGTCGACGCTGGCTTCTCCATCATGGAAGCGGAAGCGACCAAGCTCATGGAGCATCGTGGCGCCCGGGTCGAAATGCTCGCCCTGAAACGCGAGCATGGAAATCCGGGCAAGACGGGGATCGTCAGCCGGCAGCCTCGCTATGGCTCCAGCCAATTCTTCAAGACCGGCTGCGGACCGATTCGAGCGTTGGGCCACATGCGCGCCCAAACCTAGAAGGTCCTGGCGGCCACGTTCCCGACGCCAATCGGCAATCGACAGAATTCGCTCAGTGATCATGCTCCGAACATCATTCGCCATTCGATTCGCCTCGCAGGATTAGCCGCATGCAGGTTTCCGTCGAAGCTAGAAGATGACTGCAAGCAGAAACACAATCACGAGCAGTATCAGGATGGCTGCACCGATCTTCATAATCGGCAGGGTCTGTGTAGGCGCAGCCTGGACTGGTTCACTGGCTTCCATGTTCGATCCGCTTGACCGAAACTCGGAAAACGGAAACAACTCCTGACGCTCTTCGCGAGCCAGTTCGAAGCGCAGAATGCGGTCGGCAAGAATGTCGGCATCCATCTCCGCCCAGTCAAAATCGTAGCCAGCCCAACGCCGCTCAAGATCCACGATCGTCGCCAGCACGGATCCTTCTGCCTGTTCCGCCCCGTCCATTGCCAGGGCGTAAAGTCGCTGGTCTCGCTCTATATCATTGAGCAGTGACTCTCGCACTTCCCGCGCAGATTTGCCCGAAAGTTCGGGATGCCACTCAAAGACCACGCCATCGGTGCTCGGCCCCGAACCTTCCGTCACAAACCGCTCCTTTTCCAGAGATAGTCTTGTCAGTCATATTCACGAGCGAGCCAGGTTGATCCTTCGCTTCCAACCTGTGGAATGCGGCCTCCGGGCAGGTCCTGGAGTCTACAGCGCGATCGTGCCTTCATAAACGAGGTCGCGACAGCGCATCTCGATCTCTGCCGGATCAATCTCGACCCTCGCGAGACCCTGCTCCTGCGCCATACGAGCCACGGCCGCCGCCACTCGCGGCGCCACCCGCAGGTCGAGGCTGTCTGGTATCAGGAATTCAGGCGAGAGCTTGTCTGCGGTCACGAGGTCAGCGATGGCATGGGCTGCCGCGATCTTCATCTCATCCGAGATCGTACGCGCCCGCACATCCAGTGCGCCGCGGAAGACACCAGGGAATGCTAGGGAGTTGTTGATCTGATTTGGATAGTCGCTACGACCGGTGGCGACGGCGAACGCTCCCCCTTCGCGTGCGAGGTCCGGTGTAATCTCAGGCGTGGGGTTGGCCAGCGCGAAAATCATCGGTTCAGGAGCCATCGTGCGAATCATGGCTGCCGTGAGCGTACCTGGCGCCGAAAGACCCACAAATACGTCGGCTCCAGTCAGGACGTCGGCAAGTGACCCGGTCAGATCACTCCGATTCGTAATCTCGGCGAGTGAGCGCTTGGATTCATCCAGACCAGGGCGGCCGCGATAGATGGCACCTGCACGATCACAGACAATCACATCGGCCACACCCACGGCGTGCAGCAGCCTCGCCACTGCCACGCCAGCCGCTCCAGCTCCATTGATCACGATCTTGAGGTCGCTGATTCCAACATTCCGCAATCGGGCAGCATTCAGCAGCCCGGCGAGAACAACGATGGCCGTGCCATGCTGATCGTCGTGGAAGACAGGCATATCCAGCCTGGCACGCAGCTTCTCTTCGATCTCAAAGCAGCGAGGAGCTGAAATGTCCTCGAGATTCACGCCGCCAAATGAGGGAGAAATATTGACGACGGCGTCAACAATGTCGTCAGGATCGCGTGACGCAAGGCAAATCGGAAACGCTTCGACACCAGCCAATGTCTGGAACAGAACTGCCTTCCCTTCCATGACGGGTAAGCCTGCCTGTGGGCCAATGTCGCCAAGACCAAGCACCGCCGATCCGTCAGTCACAATGGCCACCAGGTTCCCCTTGGCCGTAATCTCGGTCACACTTGATGGATCATCACGGATCACGTGGGCGGGAACCAGCGCTTTTGGCGGGACATACAACATGTTGAGGATGTGATGATCCCGAATGGGGATCTTGCTCCGAACTTCGAGGATGCCATGGTGCCGCTCGCGAAGATCAATTGCTTCTT
>JAEZJB010000148.1 GCA_023415845.1 Chloroflexota bacterium
TCTCATAGCAGAATAGCTCAAACCTCAAATCGATTTGTCTTGCCGCCGGTCGTGGCGCTGCGGGAAAGGAGCGTCGTAGAAGTCGCTGCGAGCGACGTTGGGTCTGCCAATCAAGGGCTTCCACACACGCGAAGCCAGGTACTTTCCAGATCATGCGAGAGTCACTCAGGGAGGATCCGTTCATGGCCAAGAATTCCGAAGGTCGCCTCAACCGTCGCACGCTCGTTGGGGCCGCCGGAGCTGTGCCGGCCGTGGCGCTTGCCGCCGGCAGCATCGCGGAGGCTGGCGCCGCTCCCGCCTCGGCACCGTCAAGGAACCACCAACTCGCCCAGGACGCGAACCTTCCCACTCCTCGCGAGCAGACGCTCGTCATCGAACAGTCTCCCAACAACGTGTGGGACTCGTTCAACCCGTTCATCCCGAACGGTGAGGCGTACAACTACGGCCTGGCACAGTGCTGCCGCGAGTACATGTTCTACGTCAACTTCCTCACTGGCGAAGTCAAGCCCTGGCTGGCCACGGAATACGCCTACAACGACGACTTCACCCAGTGCACCCTGTCGCTGAATCCCAACGTCAAGTGGAGCGACGGCGAGCCGTTCACCGCCAACGATGTGGTGTTCACCCAGCAGTTGCTGCTGGACAATGCCCAGCTCAACGGCGCTGCCGGCGTGATCCGCGATGTGGCGTCGGTCTCCGCCACCGATGACCACACGGTCGTCTGGGAGCTGACCTCCGCCAACCCGCGGTTCCACTATCGCTTCCTCGCCGGCATCATCGCCGACGGCGTGCGGGTGGTGCCGCAGCACATTTGGGAGGGCGAAGACCCCGGCACGTTCAAGTTCAATCCTCCGGTGCAAACCGGCCCCTACACCCTCGCCGAGGCCTCATCCTCCAAGCTCTACTACCACTGGGTGAAGAACCCGGACTACTGGAACATCGCCGAAATCGACTCCCAGGTCGAAAACGTCATCTACCGCCAGTCGGGTGAAGTCGATGCCTCCGTCCAGGCCTTCCTCGCCGGGAATGTCGACATCGGCTCGATCGATTACCTCAACCAGCAGGTCATCGAGGCCTCCTACGACCAGACGGCTCGGTTCGATTTCCCCGATCCCTGTACTCGCGGCTTCTACTTCAACGTCGACTCCCCGAGTGGTCTCTTTGCCACGCCGGAGGGCCGCTGGGCCATGTCCCACCTGATCGACCGTGAAGTGATCGCCACCACCATCTGGCAGCCGTCCTCCACCCCGGCCACCTACCCGTGGGCCGACTACGGTGGATGGCAGCCGTGGGCACCCGCCGAGGTCATGGACCAGTTCGACCTCACCTTCAACGTTGACAAGGCCAACGAAATCCTCGACGCCATGGGTGCCACCGAGCGCGACGGCGATGTCCGCATCCTCAACGGGAAGCCGCTCCGCCTGACCATGATCACGCCGGTCCAGACCACCGGTCTCGAGTACCAGATTGGCGCCTCGTTCGCCGACACCGCCAAGCAGGCCGGTATCGAGATCGAACTCAAGAGCCTCCCCGGCTCTGCCTTCGGCGATGCCTACAACACTGGCGACTACGATCTGACCTGCCACTGGATCTGCGGCATGCAGTTCGACCCGAACCAGCTCTACCAGGGCTTCCACAGCCGTGGGTACAAGCCGGTCGGCGAGCGCTCTGAAGGAGACGCGGCTTCCGCCCGCCTCCAGAGCCCGGAACTCGATGCGCTCATTGAGGAACTCGACGTCATCAATGTCGACGCCCCCGAGAGCCAGGAGGTCTTCAACGACGCCCTGACCGTCTTCATGACGGAGCTTCCGGCCGTCGCCAGCATCCAGACCGTCTATCCCATGTTCTACAACACGGCGTACTGGACTGGATGGCCATCTGCTGACGATCCCTACACCATCCCGGCCAACTGGTGGGGACAATTCATGTTCGTCATCACCAGCCTCCAGCCTGCAGGCGGAAGCTAGGTAGTTGTTGTCCCGGGGCGACATCCGAGAGGATGTCGCCCCGGTGGCTGTTCGGATCACGGGTCCAACCGGCAATCACGCCGGTGCGTCGCCTCTCAGGCGTCGTTTCACCCGGTGATCAGCACGTAGGAGGTCCAGATGATTGCCGGCAATACTCCGGCGATGCTGGGAGACGGCGAAAACCTCGACGAGGTTGGTGTCGAGGAGCGCGCAGGGCGTCTGAGCCCGACTGCAAGGTATATCCTGCGGCGACTCGGACTCTACGTCATCACCCTGTGGGGTGCTCTCACCGCATCGTTTTTCTTCTTCCGCATGCTGCCAGGCGATCCTATCTCCGGCATCATCTCGCAACTGCAAACCCGCGGTCAGTATTCGTCCATCGATAGCTCGCAGGACATGGTCGAGCACTATCGCCGTGAGTTTGGTCTCGATGGATCCCTGTGGGATCAGTACATCAGCTACTACCGCAAAATCTTCACCGACTTCGACTTTGGCCCGTCGGTGTTGAGCTACCCCACTCCCTCCACCGATCTCATTCTTCGCGCCCTGCCATGGACGATTGCCCTGATCGGTATCGCCACCATTCTCGGGTGGTTGGTGGGCGTGCTGCTGGGAACGCTCATTGCCTGGAAGCGCAAGTCTCGTTGGGCAGAATGGTCCACCAATTTCACGCTCGCCTTTTCCCATATTCCAGCCTATTTCGTGGCCCTGATGTTGGTGATCTTTTTGGCCTATCGCCTGCCGATCTTCCCTTCCAGCGGTGCGTATGACTCAAGCCTGCAGCCATCGTGGAGCCTTGAGTTCATCGTCAGCGCCGCCAAATATGCAACCCTGCCGATTCTTGCTACCGCCATCGTGGGCGCCGCCGGATGGTTGATTTCCACGCGTGCCCTCGTGATCAGCATCCTCGGCGAAGATTTCCTTACATTCGCCTCGGCCAAGGGCCTGTCCAACCGCCGCGTGCTGACGTCCTATGTGCTGCGCAACGCCTGGTTGCCACAGATCGCGGCGCTCGGCATGGCCATGGGCGGCGTGGTCAGCGGCAACGTGCTGATCGAGCGCCTCTTCCGCTACCCCGGTGTCGGCAACCTGTTGATCGACTCCGTCATCATCAAGGACGTCAATACCGCCATGGCGGTCGTGACGCTCCTCATTTTCATGGTGTTGACGATCAACCTGATCATCGATCTCTGCCTGCCGTTGATCGACCCACGCGTCAAGCTGGTTAACTAGCGGCCTCCGGAGGCATTCATGGTTTTCGTGCGACTCTTTCGTGAAAGCGGCAAGTTCCGCCTCGGGGTCATCATCACCCTGTTTCTGATCCTGCTGGCAGTCTTCCATCAACCCCTGCTCAAGCTCATCGTCGGCGATGTCGAGCCCATGAAGGTCGGTTCCTTCGGCATCTTCCTCGACCCCAGCAGTGATCACTGGCTCGGCACCGATCGGTTTGGTCGAGACGTGCTCGGTCTCGTGCTCATCGCCCTCCCGGTGTCGCTCACGGTGGCATTCCTGGCCGGTGCCATCTCGACCCTGCTGGGCGCGGTAATCGGCATGGTGGCTGGCTACAAGGGCGGCCGCACCGACTCCGCCCTGCGCACCATCACCGACATGTTCATCGTGATCCCAACCTTGCCGTTGATCATCATTCTTGCCGCCAACACACGGAACCTCGGCTCGGTGCGATTGGCGCTGGTGCTGGCGCTCTTCAGTTGGCCCTTTGCCGCCCGGGTGATTCGCACGCAGGTGATGTCGCTCCGCGAGCGTCCCTATGTCGAACTCTCCCGCATGACCAACCTCTCTGATCGCCAGATCGTCTTCGGTGACATCCTGCCGAACATGGCTCCCTTCATTGCCATCGGATTTGCCCAGGCCTCGGTCGGTGCCGCGTTCGCGCTCGTCGGTCTCACCATTCTCGGCCTTGGTCCTTCGAGCCAGATGGATCTGGGGCGCATGATCAGCGAAGCGCTCGGGTACGGCGTCATCTCGCTGGGCAAGGAGTTGATCTTCGCCGTACCGGTCATCCTCCTGATCCTGCTTTTCCTCGGTCTGGCCTTGATCAGCCAGGGCATGGAAGAGTTTTTCAATCCGCGCCTTCGCTCGCAGAGCTAGGGAGTGACCGAGCCGGAAGGACCTCGAGACATGTCAACTGCTACGGAACCTCGTCCCACTCGCTCCCCCCACACCGCCAGCTCCGATGTTCTGCTGGACATCGACGACCTCGCGGTTCACTTTCGAACCCGCAGTGGTCTAGCCAGGGTGGTGGACGGCGCGTCGCTGAAAATCCATCGAAACGAGATCGTGGGTGTGGCGGGCGAATCGGGGTCGGGAAAGACAACGCTGGTCGAAGCGATCCTCCAGATCATTCGCTTCCCCAACCGCGAAACCCATGGGCGGGTCATGTTTACACCCAAATCGGGAACGCCCATCGACCTGATGCAGGCTAACGAGCGGCAGATGCGGCGCATTCGGCTCAGCGAAATCGCCTATGTGCCCCAGGGATCCATGAACTCCCTGAATCCTGTCGCCCGCATCGGCGACCAGATCGTCGACGGCATGGTCGATCACGGTATCTCTGCCCGCGATGCTCGGTCTGAGGTGCCAGACATTCTGGCTCAGGTCGGTCTGGATGCACGCGTCGCCAACATGTATCCCCACGAGTTGAGCGGCGGCATGAAGCAGCGCGCCATCATCGCCATCGCCATCTCCATGAAGCCGTCGCTGATCGTCGCCGACGAACCTACCACCGCCCTCGATGTGAACGTCCAGCGGCGAATCCTCGCAACGCTGTCCGAACTCCGCGACAGGCTCAACGTCGCCATCCTGATCGTTTCGCACGACTTGCCGGTTCACGCCCAGTTGGTTGACCGCATCGCCGTGATGTACGCTGGGCAGATCGTGGAGTCCGGCGACATTCGCAGCACGGTCAAGCAGCCAATGCACCCATACGCCCATGGATTGATGGAGGCCATTCCGGCCATCCTCAAACCTCGTGAGCGTCTTGAGGGCATTCGGGGCGCCACGCCCAGTCCTACTGCATGGCCTCCCGGGTGTCGCTTCCACAATCGCTGTCCGCATGCGATGGAAATATGTGAGCGAGTGCCTCCCCGGTATGCCCCCGTCTCGCCTGGCTTGCGTGAGACGGTCTATGGGCCAATTGATGTGAGGCCCGGGCGAGACGTCGCCTGTCACCTCTATCCGGAATCTACGCCGGACGGCGAGGTACCTGTATGAGCCAGTCATCCAATCACCTGCTCCAACTCGACAATGTCACCACCATCTTCGGCAACGGTGCCGGGGCCACGGTCGCCAACGATCGTGTCTCATTGCAACTGGACGAGACTCCTCCGCGCATGATCAGCATCGTTGGCGAGAGCGGCTCCGGCAAAACCACCGCCGCTCGTACGTTGCTCGGGCTGCAGAAGCCTACGCGCGGCAAGGCCCTCTGGCGAGGCAAGGATATCTACCACCTCAATCGGCAGGACCGAACATCGTTCCGCCGCGAGGTGCAGGCGGTCTTCCAGGATCCATACGGGATCTACAATCCCTTCTATCGCATCAATCGTGTCTTCGACATGACGATCAAGCAGTTCAAGCTTGCGTCGTCGCAAAGCGACCACGACCGGTTGATCGAAGAGGCCCTCAAGGTTGTCAACCTTCGTCCTCACGACGTGCTCGGCCGATATCCCCACCAGTTGAGCGGTGGCGAGCGTCAACGCGTCATGCTCGCGCGCGCCTACCTCATGAAGCCGCGGGTGATCATCGCCGACGAAGCCATCTCCATGCTCGATGTCGCCGTTCGCGCGGTCATCATGAACATCCTGCTCGATTTCCGCGAGCAGCAGGGGATATCCACCATCTTCATCACCCACGATCTCTCGGCTGCCTGGTATCTCGGCGGCGACATCATGGTCATGCGCAAAGGCCAGGTCGTGGAAACGGGTGACGTCGAGCAGGTGCTGCGGCATCCAGAGCACCCCTACACGCAGTTGCTGCTGGATTCGATTCCCTCTCCCGACCCGGATGAGCGCTGGACAGCCGACACCGAGGAAATCGCCCGGCTCGAAGCCGAAGCGGGTGTCTCCGAGCAGGACGTCTTGGTTTCATGATGCAATCGGGGTGATACCCGGCAGAGTCACGGACGACGCCGGTATCGGCAGGACGTATCGGTGCCTGGACCGGCCGGGTCCTCGCAATTGATCGGCCTCTGGAGGTTTCCGGAGGGGAAGATCGGTGGTAGCGTGCTTCCACCAGTCTTCCCCTCCGGCGTTGTTTGCCCGGAAACCAAGGAGCTAACCGCACATGGTCCAATCTGTCGCGGAAGTTGCCGAAGCCGTCCAGGTTCGTAGTGGCCTGGTCGATTGCGATGTCCATCCCATGCCTGCAAACACGGAGGAGATCCGCGCTTACCTGCCCATGCCTTGGCGTGATCGCTTTGGCGGAGGGGGTCGTGGCTTCTATGGCAATCCCGTTCATGGTTCCCGCCTCGACAGCGTGCCGCCCGGTGGTGGCCCGGCCGGGTCGGATCCCGACTTCCTGCGTAAGCAGCTGATCGACGAGTTTGGCGTCGCCTATGCGATTCTGCTGCCTCGAGCCTTCTGCAATGTTCATCCCGATCCGGACATGGGGAACGCCGTTGCCGCTGCCTACAATGACTGGCTCGCTGATCGCTGGCTCGACCAGAACAATCCCGACGGTGTCTTCAAGGGCTCCATCACCATCAATCATCACGATCCTCTCGCGGCCGCCCGCGAAATTGAGCGATGGGCGGGACATCCGCACTTCGTGCAGGTCATGACCGATTCCGGTGCCCGCGCCCCTTTCGGTCAGCGGCAATACCATCCCATCTACGAGGCCTGTCAGCGCCATGGCTTCCGTTTCGCCGTGCATCCGGGCACTGACGGCATGGGTATCAACGTCCAACCCTCCCCCGGCTGTCCCACCCATTACATCGAATGGCACACCACGCTTTCCTTGAGCTTCCAGGCCCATCTCGTCAGCATCCTGACCGAGGGGGTCTTCGAGCGATTCCCGGGTCTCGGAATCACGCTCACCGAGGGTGGTGTCGCCTGGCTGCCAGCATTGATGTGGCGACTGGATGCCGAGTGGAAAGCCCTTCGGTCTGAGGTACCGTGGCTGACAAAGGCACCCTCGGCCTATCTCCGCGACCATGTCCGCATTTCCAGCCAGCCAATCGAGAGCCCGGACAATCCGCAGCATCTCCTGCAGGTACTGGAAATGATGGATGCCCGGCATATCCTGATGTTTGCCAGTGACTATCCACATTGGGACTTCGACTCGCCCACCCATGCCTTCCCCAGGCTTCCTGCTGACCTCCATGAACGCATCTTTTCCACCAACGCTCGCGAGTGGTATGGGTTGCCCGCAGCACCTCGAGGGGGCAACTGAGCATGGGGCGTCATCTGGTGGCGCGCGTCGGGGAGATACCGCCCGGCGAACGACGCATCGTCGAGGCCGAAGGTCGCTCGATTGGTGTCTTCAACGTGGGCGGAACGTTCTATGCGCTGCGCAATAGTTGCCCGCACCAGGCGGCTCCGCTCTGCCTCGGCGCGATCAAGGGGATGACGATGCCGAGCAAACCAGGGGAATACGTCTGGTCTCGTGAAGGCGAGATCCTTCGCTGCCCCTGGCATGGCTGGGAGTTCGACATTCTCACGGGCCGGTCCATCTTCAATCCGCACCGCATGCGGGTGAAGGCATACGACGTGACTGTCGAGTCGGCGCTCGACGACGATAAGTCGGTAGAGACGTTCGAGGTGTCGGTGGAGAAAGGCTGGGTCGTCCTCCACGTCTGAGTCCCACCGTGTTCGCGCCTATGCCTCTGTCGCGGGTGCCCGATGTCGGCGAGGAGCGGTTCGTCGCTTCACCGATGGGCGGCGGCGAAATGGCGTGGCAATCGGGCGATCTTCGCGTGTCGTCGAGGCAGGTTCCCGGTCAACCGAGACCTGCACGTCACCATGCGCCGGTGTCTGCACCTCGACAGTGGTCTCCCCATTGAGGTCTCGTCTTGAATAGGTGACGTCGTCACCATCATCTCCTCCCAATGCCACCAAAACGGTGTCGCTGGAAAGCGACTCGGGTACCTGCAGCCGCACCCACAGGAACTCGACCAGCACCCGCACCACCGCCAGTGTCGGCACGGCCAGGATCGCGCCGAGTGGGCCGGCAATCTGGGAGCCGCCAATCACAGCCACGAAAATCAGGAGCGGATGCACCCGCACCGCCGTCCCCTGAATCCGAGGTGTGATGAGGTTGCCTTCGATCTGGTTGATGGCGACATACACCAGTGCCACGAGCACTGCCATCTCCCAGGAGATGGTCAGGGCGACCAGGATCGCCGGAATTGCGCCGAGGAATGCCCCCACATACGGCAGGATCGCCGTCAGCGACATCCATACAC
>JAEZJB010000211.1 GCA_023415845.1 Chloroflexota bacterium
CACGACGGCGGGTACATTCCGCAAGGGGTATCCCACCGGTACTGGAACCGTTCGTCTTCACCAGCAGAAATCGTCTTCGCCGTCGCGCCGGGGTACCTGCCATGAGCGACTGGGCGATCGGGATCGACATTGGTGGCACCAAGATTGCTGCCGGCCTGGTGAACCTGGCAACCGGCCAGGTCGAACGCCCGGTTCGGGTGCCGACCCAGGTCGAGCGGGGCGGCGACCTCGTGCTTGCCGCCTGTGTGGACCTGGCGACTGACCTCGACGGGGACGGCGCCCTGGCTGTTGGCATCGCCATTCCCGAACTTGTCGGTCGGCAGGGTGAAGTCCAGTCCGCTTATCAGTTCGACTGGACAGACCTCGATCTGCAGTGGGCTTTTGCCCAACGCCCGGTCACCGTCGCCTCCGATGTGCGGGCAGCCGCCAGGGCCGAAGCAACGTTCGGCGCGGGCACAGGCAGCTCCAGCATGCTCTATGTCTCGATTGGGACGGGCATCAGTTCCACGTTCGTGCTCGATGGCGTGCCGTGGGCCGGAGCGCGAGGCAACGCCCTCGTCCTCTCCTCCGGCTATCTCTCGATGATCGACGACGACACAGGCTCCCTCGTCGGCTCGGTGCTGGAAGAGTGGGCGGCTGGCCCCGCCCTTGTCACCCGCTACAGGGGCGCGGGTGGGGAAGCAGGGAGAACGACCCGCGAGGTGCTGGAACTCGCCGCCAGCGGTGACCCAGTCGCATCACCGCTCGTCCGGAACGCCGCCGTCGCGCTGGGGAGCGCCATCGGGCAGGCCGTCAACATCCTCGACCCCGAGTTGGTGGTGGTCGGCGGGGGGTTGGGCCTGGCTGGCGGGATCTGGTGGGGCACGATCGTCAACTCCGCCCGAACCTCGATCTGGAGCGAGCAAACACGTGAGATTCCGATAACGACCGCCCGGCTGGGAGCCGAGGCTGGCCTGGTTGGTGCCGCCATGGAAACGCGTTCGGTGCGTCTCGGCAGCGGCACGGGGCCCAGCACCTGATGGCAACACGAGGTTCATATCCGAAAGGACAGAGGGAATGGCACAACGCCTGATCGAGACACTTGGAAGCGGGTCGGTATTGCTGGGCGACGGTGGCTACCTGATCGAGCTCGAACGTCGCGGCTATGTCGATAGCGGCTCCGAGCGGGAGAAGGTCGGTACGGGCAAGGGCAGCGGGCAATTCACGCCAGAGGTCGCGATCGAGCACCCGGCAGCGTTGCGTGGGTTGCACGAAGAGTTCCTCCTGGCCGGATCGGAGGTGCTGCAGGCGCTGACGTTCTTCGCCACCCGGGAAAAACTTGGGCGCGCAGGGTATGGCCAGCAGACCGAAGCCATCAACCAGGCTGCCGTCAACATCGCGCGCGAGGTTGCCGGCGAGAAGGCACTCGTCGCCGGGTCGGTTTCCCGCACCCAGCTCTTCGAACGCGAGGGACCATCGGCCGCCGGGCACGCCCGCGACCTGCTCGCGGAACAGGTGCAACTCCTGCTGGATGCGGGGGTCGACCTGCTGATCCTGGAGACATTCTTCCGGCTGGACGAAATGCTGATTGCGCTCGATGTGGTGCGCGACAGCGGCGTGCCGATTATCGCCACCATGAGCTTCCGCCCGACGACCAACGAGAGCAGCGATGGCGTGTCCACCAGCGACTGCGCGGTCGCCATGGTCGAGGCCGGAGCCAGCCTGGTTGGCGCCAATTGCGAGCAGGACCCGGAACGCATGCTCCCCATCCTGCGCGCGATGCGATCGGTGGTCGATGTGCCCCTCGCCGCCCAACCGGCCGCCTTCCGCACCACCGACGACACGCCCTGCTTCACCAAGATTCCCGAATTCCCCGATATGCTCGAAACTGTGCAAACCTCCCGCATGTCGTTCACCGACTTCGCCGCTTCGGCCGCCGATGAAGGCATTGGGTATCTCGGTGGCTGCTGCGGTTGCAACGCCAGCTATATCCGAGCCATGCGGCGCGGTCTTGAACAATCCGCCAGCTAGCCACCGGAGAGTCTGTCCATGCACACCCTCGTGGCCGACACCGAAGACCAGTTCAACCAGTTGGGCGCGGACCTGATTGCCCAGGTGCTGACCGAAAAGCCCGATGCCACGATCCTGCCGGCAACGGGCAACACCCCGATGGGCATCTACGCCGCACTTGCCGAACGTTGTCGCGACGGCTCGCTCGACGCCTCTCGGGCACGCGTGTTCCAGCTCGACGAATACCTCGGCCTTGATGACGATGACTTCCGGTCACTCTACGACTGGACCCTCCGGTCCTTCATCGACCCACTGGGAATTCCCCACGACCACGTCACGCGGCTGGTCGGAAATGACGGTGATCCCCAGCGTGCCTGTGAGACCTACGACGCGGCTGTGAAAGCGGCTGGCGGAATCGACCTCGCCATCATGGGGCTCGGCCCGAACGGGCACCTGGCCTTCAACGAGCCACCGAGCGCGCCAGACGCTCCGACCAGAGTGATCGACCTGTCGGAAGAAAGCTTCGTCAGCAATGCCGTCTACTGGGGTGGACGGGACCAGGTTCCCCGCCAGGCCATGACGGCCGGCATGGACGTGATTCTCGGTGCGCGACAGGTGGTCCTGGTAGTTTCCGGCACGCGCAAGCAGGAGGTCTTGGCGCGCACGATGAATGGCCCGGTCACGCCCGACGTTCCTTCCTCCTGGTTGCAGCAGGTCCCGAATGTGACGATCCTGGCCGACCGTGACGCCCTGCCAACGGGAGGTGTCTCGTGACCGCCGACACCTTCGGGAACTACAACGAACCGCGCCACGATGTCGATCGCTCGGCCGCCCTGCTCAAGCGACTCTACCTGGCTGAGCGCGAACTCATGCGTGTACTTGGCGCGAAGCACATCGCCATTGAAAACTGGGTGGCGAAAAACCAGCTGCCGCGCCACTGGTGGGTTGCTTCCCGCCATGCCGATGCCCTCCGCGAACGGGTACTCGAACTCCGCTACCCGCGTCGCGATGTCGACAGGGACCACGACGCCGACCTGGCGGCCTTCCTCAACGAGCTGCCAAAGGGTGACGCGGATGCGGAGTTCCTGCTCGGCATCTACGGTGTTCTGCGCCCGGCCCTGCGGGCAGCCTACGCCGAGTACCTGGCACAGGCTGACCCGATCGCCGATGCCCCCAGCATCTACCACATCGATCACATCATGTTCGACTGGGAGCGCAGCGCCGCCGAGGATGCCGCCATCCTGGCCGAAATATCCGTCGCCGAGCGGGCCGCGGCCCAACCCTGGGTCGAGTACCTCACCAACTACCTGCAGAGCATCGGTGGCGTGCCTGGGGAGAGCGACCGAACCGAACCGCCGCTGGATCACCCCTGTGCGGGACGACCGGATTGGGTAGTTCCGCAAAAAGCCGTTCGACCGCGCGAATTTGCGCCAGCCCGGGTGGAAAGCCCTGGCCGCCCACCCTCAAACCGGCGCGAGCAGCAGGTCTGGTACGCCATCGACCATGCCAACGAAGTCTGGGCCGCCGAAGCGCCCGCGGCGTTCATGTGGCAATGGCCCAAGATGCCATGGAACTTCTTCACCGATGTCGCCCGCTGGAGCTACGACGAGATGCGTCACGCCCAGCTTGGCGCCCGCCGCCTCGATGCCTGGGGCTTCGAGATGGGCATTGACTACCCGATGGTGGGGGACCCGATTGACGCCATTTACGAAAAGGGTGGCGGACCGCTCGAAATCCTGGCACTTCTCTACTACTTCGAGAAGGACGCTCCGGCCCACCGGATGGTGACCCGCAAGGAGTTCTCGGAGATGGATGACACCGATACCGCCATCGATACCGACTACGACTGGGCCGACGAGGCCATCCACCTCAAGTACGGCTACACCTGGCTCCAGCACATCGTGGGTGCCGACAAGCCGGCCGAACTGAAGGAACTCGTCGAACGCGCCGGTGAGATGTGGAACACCTGGCTGGCCGAACGGTGGGACAGTGGCGACGACATGTATGGCCCGTTCATGGAGCGGATCGAGGCGCGGATCGCTGCCGCGAAGACCTCATGACCGTGCAGACGGCCGTGCTGGTGCGAACCGCTGATGGACAGCAATTCGAGGTTGACCCCGGCGAAATCGTGCTCGACGCCGCCATGCGCCAAAACGTGGCCATTCCCTTTTCCTGCCGCAGCGGTACCTGCCGGACATGTCTCTCAAAGGTCCTCAGCGGACGAATCGAACACGAGGCTGAATACGCCGACGACCTGATGATCGGCCCCGGTGAAGTGGCCGAGGGGTTTCGGCTGCTCTGCTCCTCGCTTGCCTACGAAGACAGTGAGATCGAACCGGGCTGGTAACCAGCACACCCGATGGCGGGTAGATGGAGCCGCCGTCTCCACGGGAAGGAGGTCAGTCCCCAGGCAGTGATCACTCGCAGGGTCCATACGCACGCTGGCACAAGCCCAGCCTTGCGGCCGTGAATCGCACCGATAGTTCGAGGGAACCCCGATGAGCAACTCACCCATCCGTCCATACCAGCAATACCTCATCAACCGGCGCAAGTTGATGCTGGGCGCGGGCGCCGCCGCTGGCCTGACCGCCCTTGGCGCGAGCCGCTTCATGCCTGCCGTGCTCGCCCAGGACACCATCAATCTCCAGTTCTGGACGCCAGGCGGTTCCACCACGTTCTGCGATGGATTCGTGGAGATTGGTGCCGCCTATGAAGAGGTCGTCGGTAACGTTCACATCGAAAACGTAACCTGTGGCGTAGGCGACCAAAGCTTCGACGAGATGTTCCTGGCCGCCATCGCGTCCGGCAATCCGCCAGACGCCACGATCGTCTGGAGTTCGCCCATCGCCTATGCCGTGCGGGGTGCACTGGAACCGCTGGACGACTGGATGGCGAACTCTCGCTACTCCCAGGTCGAGAACTGGCCGGCCAACGTGCTGGCGAGTTGCCAGATCGATGGCAAGACCTTTGGCCTCCCTGTGGCCGCCGGTTCATACGCGATGGTCTACAACCAGGACCTGTTCGAGGAAGTCGGGTTGTCACCAGCGCGCGAGGACTTCCCGAAAACCTGGGCCGACCTGCGTGCCGCTTCGGCCGCAATCACCCAGTGGGACGGTGACACATTGGTGCGAATGGGCATGATGCCTCCGCGTCAGGCGGTCGAGTTCCCGATCTGGGTAGCCACCAATGGCGGCAAGATTTTCGATGCCGAAACCATGACCTACAGCCTCGACTCCCCCGAAGCGGTAGAGACCCTGACCTCGTTTGTAGCCTGGCTCGACGAGGAGTACCGTGGCGACATCATCAAGGTGGACCTGGCCAATAACTGGACCGAGAACGTGGTGGATGGCCGGCCACCCACCTTCCAGGCCGGATTGCTCGGCATGATGGGCAACGGCTTCTGGATCACTGGCGAATACTACAACCAGGTCGCGCCGGATGAGCCAGCGGCAACGAACTGGGACGTGGCCTCGTACCCGATCGGACCAAGTGGTACATCCACGGCTTCTGGCTTCTGGCCAAACTGGGCGGTCGTTCCTTCAGGCTCGAAGAATGCCGAAGCCGCCTTTGGTTACATCGACTACATCGGTGGCCCGGAAGGCATGGAGATTTGGTTCTCCAAGATTCCCGACCTGCCAACCAACGCCAACGTGCCAACCCTGATCCCACCCACCCTGGCCGAGAAGGTGGGGGAGGAAAAGGCCACCAGCATCACCGACTTCTTCAAGGCGCAACTTGAGGTGGCGACCCCGATGTGGACCTCGCCGGTCGAGAACTTTGCCACCGACCAGATCCAGCGCACCATCGACCAGGCCTACGCGCATGGCGGTGACCCGGCCGATCTCCTGGCGGCCGCCCAGCAGGCCTGCCAGGCTGAACTGGACCGCGTGATGGCCGAGCGTTCCTGATCCTCTCGTGTCCGGGTGACCGCCTGAGCGCAGTCACCCGGCTCGTTCGTGTGCCGGCACCGGGAAGGACGTGCGCATGGCAGACAACGTACTCACCCATTCGAAGGCGCGCCGATTCGGGCGTCGCGAGCGAATGGGGCCACTGGCGCGGCACGAGGCGCGAACAGGGTTGCTCTTCGTGCTGCCGTGGATCGTGGGGCTGATCCTGTTCACGGCCTACCCGGTGATCTACTCGTTCTATCTCTCGTTCACCAGCTACAACATCATCCAGGACCCAAAGTGGATCGGCCTGGAGAATTACCAGACGATGTTCAACGTCGATCCGCTGTTCTGGACCGCGGTCAAGAATTCCGCCTACTTCGCGGTGATCTCCGTGCCGCTCCGCCTGCTCTTCGCCTTCCTGCTCGCGCTGATGCTGGCGATCGAAACGCGGTTCATGGGCGCCTACCGCACCATTTTCTACCTGCCAGCGCTGGTGCCGCCGGTGGCCGGCACGATCATTTTCATGCTGCTGTTCGACCCCCGCGCCGGATTGCTGAACCAGTTCCTCGGTATCTTCGGAGTGGAACCCATCGCCTGGCTGCTCGACCCCCAGTGGTCGAAACCGGCAATCATCATCCTCAGTCTCTGGACGCTGGGCGCCGACTCCCTGATCTTTCTGGCCGGTTTGAAGGATGTACCGCCAGACATCATGGACGCCGCCTCCGTCGATGGTGCGGGCTGGTGGCGGCGGTTGCTGAACATCACCCTGCCGCTGATCACGCCGGTCATCCTCTTCAACCTGGTGATGGGCATCATCGGGTCGTTCCAGATCTTCGCCCAGGCATTGATCATTGGCGGCACGAACGGAGACCCGCTCGACTCGACGCTCATGTACATGGTGCTGCTCTACAAGAACGCCTTCCGCTACTTCGCGATGGGCTACGCCTCGGCGATGGCCGTGGTGCTCTTCGTGGCCGTGCTGGCCCTCACGCTCGTGATCTTCCGCACCTCCCGCTACTGGGTGTTCTATGAAGGAGGCGAGTCGCGATGAGCACCATGCCTGTCTCCACCGAACCGCCGATTGGCGATGGCGGGGCGCGTACCCGCCGCCAGGTCGGCCGCATCCTCCAGTACGCCCTGCTGACCATCGCGGCGGCAGTCATGATCGTGCCGTTCTACTGGATGGTGATCTCGTCGCTGAAAAACAATGCCGAGATCTTCGCGCAACCGATCCAGTGGATTCCCAATCCAATCCGCTGGGAGAACTACCGCAACGCCTGGAGCTATCCGGGGTTCAATTTCGTGCGGCTGCTCTGGAACAGCCTCTACTACGCCGGACTGACCATGCTCGGAACGGTCATCTCCAGCGCGCTGGTGGGGTACGGTCTGGCCATGTTCCGTTTCCCGGGCCGCAACACCCTGTTCGGCATCACCATTGCCACGCTGATCATCCCGCCGGTCGTCACCTTCATCCCGGTCTACGTGCTATTCCAGAAAATGGGGTTGCTGGGCACCTATGCGCCGCTGATCCTGCCCGCCTTCGTCGGCAATGCCTTCTGGATCTTCATGATGCGGCAATTCTTCCTCGGCTTGCCGCGGGAGCTGCTCGATGCGGGACGGATGGACGGAGCCAACGAATTCCGCATCTTCTGGCAGATCATGCTGCCGCTCGTGCAGCCGGCCCTGATCGTCGTGGCGGTATTCACCCTGCTCGGCACCTGGAACGACTTCTTCGGGCCGCTGATCTATCTCTCCGATCCAGACAAATACCCGCTCAGTCTCGGGCTCTATTCGTTCCGGGCCCAGCGCAGCACCGAGTGGGCGATGCTGATGGCGGCATCGGTGCTCGTCACCCTGCCGGTCATCGTGCTCTTCGCGTTCGGCCAGCGCTACTTCATGACCGGGATCAAGACGACCGGCCTCGTCCGCTGATGACTCCCACTGGCCAGTAGGACCGGCCATTCGATGGCTACGGCATCAGACAATCGGGCGCGCCGAGCCTTGCAGGACGGGGGTCACCTGCCTACGCTTGTAGCGGGTCCAAGACGTCTGCACCATGCCCTCTCGCCCGGGCGCATGTCATCGAAGCCGCTTCTCCACGTGGGTGCCTGGCAGGCAATCACCTGGCGAGCACTCACTCTGGTCTGGAGCATTCGCCGTGCCGTCGCTTCGCGTCCCGTCAGTTCTCCTCGTGGTCTTCGCCGCGATGGTCATGGTCGCATCCTCCCCGCCGCATTTGGGTGCCCAAACCCCGGTCGCGACTCCTGCTGCCACACCCGCCACCGTCTCTGGCACGCCGGAGGCGGTACCCGCGACGCCCGATGCCATAGATCTCCAGGCCCTGCGGGTCAACGAACTCGGCACGATTCCGGTGCTGATGTTCCACACCTTCACCACCGGAGAATCCACCAACATCTGGATGCGCAACATCGACGAGTTCTGGAATGACCTGTTCTGGCTTTACGACCACGACTTCTACGTCATTTCGTTGCGCGACATGATCGACAACACCATCGACGTTCCGGCGGGGAAGCATCCGGTGGTGCTCACCTTCGACGATGCGTCCGACAACCAGTTCCAGTTCGTGGTCGACGAGAATGGCGATCTTGCCCCCTCACCCACCTCCGCCGTGGGCGTGCTGGAGTCGTTCTTCGCCGACTACCCGGACTTCGGCCGGGGCGGACACTTCGCCATCACCGGCTCCTACTGCTTCGCCAATGTCAACGACCCGGCTGGTGTCAACACCTGGGACACCCACTGCCCCCTCAAGCTCCAGTGGCTCTCCGACCACGGCTATGAAGTCGGCAACCACACCTGGACCCATCCGAGCCTTGCCGCAATCGACGGCTGGAGCGTCAACAATGAGGTCGGCCAGACAGCAGCGTTCATCGATGCCAACGTCACCGGCCCTGGCAACCAGTGGTCAATCCTGACGTTGCCCTACGGCGAACTGCCCCCCGATGGCACCGAGGGCGCGGCCTACCTGACCAACGGTGCCTGGTGGGACAACCAGCACTATGTCTTCGACGCGATCACGCTGGTCGATGGCGGCCCGATGTACTCGCCATCGAGCTCCTGGTTCAATCCGTATCGCATCAAGCGGTTCAACACCGACCCGGCCTCGCTCGACCTGTGGCTCGGCAAGATCGAACGAGGTGAAATCCCGCTCTACACCAGTGACGGCGACCCAAACACAATCACCATTCCCGACCCCTTGCCCGAGTTCCTCCAGAACGAATTCGACCCCGACCTGATCGCCACCTCGGGCAAGCGCCTGGTCCGCTATGCCGACGATGGCGGCTATGTGGAACCCTCACTCACCCCGCTGCCCGCCCTCAAGCCTGGCGTGGAGGTCGTGACCAGCGAATCGGGCGTGCGCCTGCGCGACAAGCCCTCCACCAACGGCGACCTCGTCAAGTTGCTGAAACACCAGACACCGCTCACGGTCATGGACGGCCCGCGCAAGGCGAACGGCTATACCTGGTGGCAGGTGCGGATGGAAGACGGCACCGAAGGCTGGGTCGTGGAGGATTTCCTGGCCGGCCCGCCCGCCCCTCGATAGGACCAGGCCGCGCCCTATTGCGGGAAGGCAGGCCGGTCAGGACATTGCAGGACTGTACGTACACTGGCATCATAGGGTTGGCACCGTCAAGGGACGGCGAACGCGATCGATGACCGGAGCCTGTACGTCCGATGAACCTCTCTGCTGCCCGGTTTTGCCGGTTTGTGCTTCCCCTGCTGGTAGTCCTCACCCTCGCCACGCCCACCCCAACCTGGGCCAAACCAGCCCTCAGCGCCACCACCAACACCCTCGATTTGCGTGCCCTGCGCGTCAACGAACTGGGCGTGGTGCCCGTGCTGATGTATCACGCCTTCACCACCAACCCCACCATAGATCCCTATACCCGTTCGCTCGACGACTTCCTGGCGGATCTCACCTGGCTCTACCAGCACAACTTTTACGTCGTGTCAGTTTCGGACCTGATTGCGAACCAGATCGATATCCCGGCCGGCAAGCATCCTGTTGTCCTGACCTTCGACGATTCGGCCGCCCGCCAGTTCCAGTTCACCGTCGACTCGGCCGGCAACCGCATCCCCTCCCCCGATTCGGCCATGGGGGTCATGGAAGCGTTCTTCAGCACTTATCCCGACTTTGGCCGCGGTGGGCATTTCGCGGTCGTCGGGCAGCAATGCTTCGCCTTCAAGAGCAATCCCGGTGGCACCGCAGCCTGGGAAGCGGAGTGCGCAGAGAAGCTGCAGTGGCTCTCCGATCACGGCTACGAGGTCGGCAACCACACCTGGTCCCACCAGAATCTGGGGTTGCTCGATGCCGCCGGGTTCACGGCCGAAGTCGGGGCCAACGCCGATTTCATCGACCTGCATGTGACTGGGCCGGGCAACCGCAGCGACATCCTGACGCTTCCGTACGGGGTGGCGCCAGCCAGCGGCACCCTGGCCGAGGAGGAGATGTTCAGTGGGTTCACCTGGTCGTCCCGCACCTACCGGCCAAATGCGATCATCCGCGTCGATCACGGCATGACGCCGTCGCCCGCCAGTGCCGCCTTCAGCCCGATGGCCATCCGCCGCATCAACACCGATCCCGCCGCCCTCGCTGACTGGTTCGGGCGCATCGAGCGAGGTGAAGTGCTGGTCTACACCAGTGATGGCGACGTTTCGACGGTCGCCGTGCACGATCCGCTGCCAACCGCGCTGGCCGCCGATTTCGACGCGGACCTGATCGCCGCGTCGGGCAAGACGCTCGTGCGCTTCACCGATGATGGCCAGTATCACCAGCCGCCCTTGAGCGACCTGCCCGCGATGGTCCCCGGAACACCTTTGGTCACCGCTGCCCCCGGTGTCCGCCTCCGGGAGCGGCCCTCGACGGCGGCTCCTGTCCAGCGCGTCCTGCTCGACCGCACCCCTCTCCGCGTGCTCGAAGGCCCGATCACCGCCGACGGCCACACCTGGTGGCGAGTGGAGACGGAGCAGGCTCACGAAGGCTGGGTCGTCGAGGACCTGCTCGCCGGTCCACCGGCAACCTGAACGACTCCTCGCTCATTGCGTAGGTACCGCTCAGTTGCGCACTGAGTCAGTCGTCGCCACTCTCCGGCCAGACCGGGGCGAATTCGTGGATACCCGCATCCATCGGCAACGCGATCCAGAGGTGCCCGTCCTGCACCACGTAGCTGGTCGCCACGTTGAGATCCGCCAGTAGCGTGCTGGCCAGCGAGTCTTCGGCACAGGTATCCGCATCGATGCTCGACAGATCAATCGTCAGGCCATCGGCGGCGTCGCGATACGAGCCTTCACCCGAAGCGCAGGGAGTCTCGACGCTCACGGTGCCGTCAGGATTGAATGTCACCTGATACCGATCGGCCGGTTTCGGTGTGACCAGCGAGTCATTTGAGCCCTGGAACTGCACCCAGCGCCACGACATACCCGCCAGCGACGGCACAAACTGGTGAATCCCGCCATCCATCGGCAGCGCTATCCACAGATCGCCATCCTGCACCACGAAACTGGTGGACATCGCCAGGTCACGCAGCAGCAACCCGGTCGCCGAATCCTCCACGCAACCGTCCAGATCGATGCCGGTGAGATCGAGGTCGAGGCCGTCAGGGGTCTCTCGCCAGGTGCCTTCGCCCGCCGCGCAGGCAGTGGACACCACCAGCACGCCATCGGGACGAAAGACGATCAGGTCGGGTTGCGGCTGGTCCGGTGAGACCGTGGTGCTGTTGGAACTCTGGAACTCGCGCCATTGCCAGGCCGTGCCGCTCAGCGGCGATTCGGCCTCGGGAGTGGCCTGGGCGGAACCGAGGCTGGCAACGGTCAGCAGCGGGAGCATCAGCAGGAAAAGGAAACGTCTTCGCATGACGGCATCGCTCGGTCGAACGAGACGACCGGTCCCCAAATGGAGACCAGGCGGTGTGGCAGGGCTTACCGCCCTCTCAGCATACCGTGCATCCTGCAGGCGGCTCGGCGCGACCTATCCCGGCGCCAGTGACAGGAAGGTATCAACCACCCAGCCAGTGGCACCGGATGCCGTGGTCACCTGCCACCACTCGTACCCGTCAGCCGTCACCGGGCCGTCCATAATGGTGAGTTCGGTGCCGGTCCGCAACTCTTCGATCACCTCACCCGATGTCGTCGCCTCTGCGCGCATTCGCACGTAGTCGTCGTTGGTGTAGACCACCAGGCCAACGCTCAGTTCGGGAATCGAGGTCATGCTGGAAGTATTCGAACCCGGCGAGGCCTGGTCCGACTCCGGGACGTCGTAGGTGATCAGCGTCTTGCCCTGGGCGGCAATAAAGGCCGGATCAAGCTCGTTCTGCAGGTATTCCGGCAGCGGATCGGGGATCGTGACCGTATTCGGGTCACCATCACTGGTGTAGAGCGGAATTTCGCCTCGCTCAAAGGCGCCAAACCAGATGTCGTGCGAGCCACTGTCGGAGTTGAACCGCGTGATCTCGTGGGCATCGAACCAGGTGCTGGACGGTGAATACATCGGGCCGCCCGCCACATTCATGATCGCTTCGATCAGGTAGTCGTTCCCGTCGTAGCGGAATCCGTTGTAGAGGTATGCCTCACCCTGCGTGCCGGGTGCTGGTCGTTCGCCAAACGGCAGGGTGAGGATGCGGCTCTCGTTGCCTGGTCCCTGGACCCGCTCATCGATGAACGCCGCGTTCTTGCCGACCTGCTCCGCGACCCCTGCGTCATCCTGCAGGTTCAGGTTTTCGTGGGTCCAGGTGTGGTTCCCCACTTCGTAGCCATGGTCGGAGAGCCACTGGAGCTTGAGCTGGCAATACTCGTCGCCAGAGTTGTATTCCACGACCTCGTCCGGCCAGCCGAAACAGTTGTTTCCCACGATTCCGAAGTGCGATCCCTTGCCGAAATCCGGGTGTTCGGCAAAGAACGCTTCGAGCACGCCAACCGCGCTGTCTGGCGTGGGAACCAGCTCGCCCTGGTCATTCATCATGAACTGGAACTGGCGGGCCGAGGCATCGTCGTAGGTGAGCACCACCGGATGCTTGCCCAGCGGCACATCGATGGTGTTGTCGATCAGGTCGCGTACCGAGATCACGTAATAGTTGTTGTCGTAGAGATACTGGAGGTCACCCCGGAAGTCGTCGAGGTTCCTCGTCCAGAGATCATCTGTCTGCGCCGAGACGAAGGCGTGATACATGATCACCGGAATCACGCCGAGTTCATTGACGCCCTTCTCGTAGAGGGTCTCCTGGTCGATCCCCGATGCCACCGGACTCGCCACTGCGCCCGCTGGCGTGGCGACTGGCGACGGCGTCGCGTTGGGTGTCTCGGTTGGGGCGTTCAGCGCGGGTTGCGAAGTGGGGGCGACGGTGGGGTCCGGCTCTGCATCGGACGAGGAGCCGCAAGCCGCAAGAACGAGCAGGGACAGGCTGCAGAGAACCAGCATCGCGGTCCGGTACTGGCGTGATCGACTTGACACGGAATAGGCTCCAGGTTCGGGAATAGTGCTCGTTCTTCCAGGGAACACCGTCGTGCTTCACGCGCAGGCGCGACCGCCGAACACGGCGAGAGACTCGTCCCGGCAACCGGATTCGCAGACGCTTCAGACCCACTGATCACCTTATCGCTGATCGCGGGTTCCGGTCAAGCCAACTTCACGATCAATACCACAGATTTGACTATTTGCCACATCTGCAATCCTGCGCCTCGCTGATCACGTATCGGTTCGGGAACGAAGGTCCAGCGCGCGGTTCTTCGCCCCATGCCTCAGCCCTGGCCGCGATGACGGCCAGGACGCAATACGGAGCGGAGGCCCGATCGGGTTTCCGCTCCGTCTTAAGGCTTCAGTGCACCTGGTGCTCAGCCCCTAGAAGGCATCGATCACGTGATCGAATTCATCGTGGACCTTGCCCAGCGCATGGCGAATGTCGTGCCAGGTATCCTTGGCGGCATCGGCCGCACCATCGCCGACCTTGTCCAGCTCCCGGTCCATCTCGCGGAGCTCGTGCTGGATGTCCCGGTAGGCCCGCTTGGCCTCATGCCCGGTCTTGGTCCCGGCCTCGTCGATCTTCGACCCCAGATCGTCGAACTGCTTCTTGATTTCGTCGTACGTGGATCGGGTATCGTCATCCACATCGTCGCCCAGGCGGTCGAGCTCGGACTTGGTGTCATCGTAGGCTTTCTTCAGGTCATCCTTCGCCTTCGTCAACACATCGTCCTGGGCGAATGCCACCGGCGCTGCCAGACCCAGTCCCACGACCGATGCCGCGATACCGACTCCTGCGCCACGGGAGAGAAGCTTTCGTCGTCCAACCGAAGTCTCCGCCATGTGTCATCCTCCTGTGCGCCCATCATCCGCACAACGATGGGGTGCCTCGACGCGAACACAGCCGTGCTCGTCGTCTTACGATAGCAGACAAAGATTGCGGCCCGGCACTGGGCGCCGGTCAGGACTAGCTCATTCACCCACCGGCGCTCATCCGCTCCCCCTGGCGAGCCGTGGCCTCATGTCAAGATCGTCAAGTGTCGCCACCAGGGCCAGGCTGGTCACCAGGTCATCGTGGCCGAGGTTGGCGGGCACATACCACCGCATCAACCGTCCCGGGCCGGGCAGCACCTCCTGAACCGTGTTGCGTGCCTGGACCAGGAACTCACTGGCAGTCTCGTCCGGCGGGTCGGGTGGCAGGTGGTTCCGCAACCGCCCAGCCTCGATCAGGGCGATCAGGTCCCAGCCCAATCGGCTTTTGCTGGCGGCGGTAAAGACGAATGGCACAACCTTCACCGGCCGGGCCCCGGCCACCGGACGGCGATAGGTTGCCTCCAGGAAGGCCGCGAGCCCGGCGCCGAGGCCCGTGCCGTCGACCACCACCCACTCGGCTCGCCAGTGGTCCACCAGTCCCACCAGGTTTGCATGAATCGCCGGCTGGCCCAGGCCATTCCACAGCAGGCGGTTCACCACCCGGTAGACCGGCAACTGGTCGGGGCGCTGCTGGGGATCGACCTCGACGACGGTCACGGCGGTACTGTCGCGCCGGCCCTGTCGCCAGCCACCATCGACCAGGTCGACATGGTCCCGCTCTTCACCACCGACATCCACCAGCAGGGCATAACGCTGCCCGGCGAGTGGGCCGCTCAGGCGAGGATGAGTGCCCTCCAGGCTCTCCAGCCGTGCGGGCGGGAACAGTCCATCCTCTCCATCGAGTTGCTCCAGGCAATATTCGGTTCGGATAAACGGGTGGTGCTCGCCGAACTGGGCAATTCGGGCGCGAACCCGATCGCCGTAAGCGGGCAGTACCGCGGCAACCTCCGTCCACGGCACTCGCCAGACCATCTTTACCCCGTCTTCCGCTTCGCGCTGCTCGAGAAACCGCATTTGCCGCGCCAGCAATCCGTGCTGGCTCCAGACGGTCCCCATGAACAGGGTCGTGGCGTTGGTCGAAGCCGCCATCGGATCGAACACCGCGTCCCACACCTCCGGCGCGATGTCCTGCGCCTCATTCGCCACCAGGAGCAGGTCGGCGGTCAACCCGCGGGTGTTGGCCTGCGGCGAGGCCGAGGCAAACGTCACCGTCGCCCGGCCCACCGCCACCTGGTTACCCCGCACGGTTGTCATCGGTGCCACCAGTGGATTCATCCGCAGGCAGTCGACCAGCCGCCGCTGCGAAATGGCGGCCTGGGGACGCAGCGTTGGGGCGGCCACCACAATCTGGCCACCCTGCCGCGAAAACCGGACCAGCAGGAACGAAATGAGCTGGGCGAGCATCTCGTCTTTCCCGGCCTGCCGGCTGAATACCACGGCAAACTGGCTGCCATGGTGCCCCAGCACCGAGCGGAGGATGTCCTCCGCCGGTGCGAGTTGGTACGGACGGAGCGCTCGAGTCGGCAACAGGCGATGTGACCAGGCTTCGAAGTTTGTCAGTATGTGACGGAGGGTCGGCGAGTCGTTCATTGACTGAGCCTGGTCACGATATCGAGCACGATGGCGCCCACCATCATGAACAGCAGGCCGTTGAGCCGTCCCCGAATTTCCCGGAACTCCTCGGTCAGTGATTCCACCATCTGGCGGGTCACGGCCTCGTAGGCGCTGGTGGGCCGCACATCGATGGGCTCTGGTTCGGTTGGCTGGCGCTGGGTGGCCAGGTGCTCTCGGAGGCGCTCGACTGGGGTATGCATGGAAGTTCTCCCATCGGGACGGAGGCGGTTGCCTCCGTCCCGGACGACATCATTGCTGAGTGAAAAGTTCGTCCACGATGGTGGCAACGGCCGCCAGCAGGTCTTCGGCGCCTTTCCCGGACAGGGACTGGCGTGCCCGGGCGGCCTGGATGGCCACCGCCACCACCCGGCTCAGGTGGGTCGCCAGTGAGGGCAGGTCGTGCTGCTCGGTCAGCAGCCGATGGATGACGAGGTGGAGGGCGGCAATCTCCAGCGAAACGTGGTCGTCCTCACTTCCCGGCCGCAGCGCCGAGACCAGGGACATTGCCGGCCCGTCCATCAACGGGTCGATGCTCCGGCTGGCCAGGGCGCGATCGTAGGGGGTCGGGTCGGGAACGAGCGGGCTTCCCTGGCGGGAAGGATTGAGTCTGGACATGGTTGAGTCCTTTCACGGCCGGGAAGCTGTCTGTCGGGTGTCGTGTCCGGCCGTGGTTAACGAACGCATCGAAGGGCCCAAATCCCGCCACATACCGCAAACGAATCGCGAATGCCATGGCCCTCGAGGGGTGTTTCGCCTGCTTGAGTTCCCAATAGTTGGCACCGTTCCGCCCAATTCCGGGTGGTACATTCGTGACCGGTTCGGGGCCAAGCCCGGGCCAGGGTTTCAGGACCGACCACTCAGCAAGGAGTGGCGGTTTTCATCTACACGGAGGTCACCACCATGAAGCGACTCCTCACGGGAATGCTGGCCGCCGCCATGCTCACTGGCGGATCGGCAGCGCTGACCGTTGCCCAGGACGCGACACCAACCGCCCTGGAGCAGCTTGCCGGCTCGGAAACCGGCAATAATCCGGTCGATCCCAAAATTGGGGATACCGTCACGTATTACGGTGAAGATGGCTCCGAAATTGGCCTGATTACGGTCGAGTCGATCGAGCGCGGGTGGGACGCCTACGACGAGTACTACGAGCCCGAAGACGGTGCCGAGTACGTCGCCTTCGTCATCACGGTCGAGAGCACCATTCCCCGCGGCGCCATCGACGTCGAGGACTATGACTTCAGCCTGCAGACCGCCAACGGCTACCTGTGGGGTACCGCGTTCGTGAACTCCGAGGCGGCCGATCCTGCGCTCCTCGACGACACCGTCAGCTTGGCGGCCGACGATGCGGAGACCTTTACCGTGGTCTTCCAGGTCATCGAAGGCGAGGCCCTCGGTCACCTCTACTGGCAGCCAGACTCTGGCGTGCTGATCACCGCCGCCCAGCTGGAAGGCGAATAGTCGCTCCAACCTGGTCCGTCACACATTCGCTTCATACCCCTGCCCGGCTTCGGCCGGCAGGGGTATGCTGTTGCCTGGGCCTGCAGCCAGCCTGCGGAACCATAATTGTGAAGCCAACGTTGTTCACGATAGGCGCTGGAGGATACCCTCCATCTCCCCATCCTGTGGACCTTGATTGAAACCGCGCCCCAGCTTGCGGGCGCATCCCGGAAGTTCAGCGGAGGCTCGTACGTATGCGTCACATGCTCAGGTCGTGGGTGGTGGCAGCCATCCTGATGTCCCTGGCCCTGGTGACCGGGGGAGGCGTGACAGCCCAGGATTCGCCGGCACAGGGTCCGGTCATCAACGTGCCGAATCCCACCCTGGGCGACACCGTCTCCTACATTACCGAAAGCGGCAGCGAGGTGGCGCATCTCAAGGCAACCACGATCGAACTGGAATGGGATGGGTACAGCGAATACTATCCCCCCACCGAGGGCAAGCAGTACGTCGCCATCGTGGTTGAGGTCACCAATCTCGGATCGCGCGGCAATTTCATCATCCGCGCCGATGACTTCCGCCTGCAGGACATCGACGGCTTCTTCATCACCCGCTCGTGGGCCGATGCCAGCGAAACCGCCGACCTCATCCCCGCCGAAAGCGAAGTGGCCGTCGCACCGGGCGAAACCAGCCAGGTTGTGCTGGTCTACGAAGTCCTCACCGGCATCGAACTCAGCCACCTGTTCTGGCAGCCAGAATACGAGCGGCTCCTCACCGTCGCCGACCTGAATGGGTACATCCCCGGCGAGTCGTGAGCAACGCACTCCGCACTACCCACATTGCGATTGTGCCTGCCGCCTCATCCATGCTGACGCCACCGCATCTCCGGGCCGAGTCGCCACTCTGTCCATGGCATCATTTGCCCCACGATCGCCCCTGCCCGCTGCTGGAGTTCACCACGCAGGATTGATGCGGCGACCCGGGATAGCGCATGACCGCCAGGAACGACGACTCCACCGCTGCCTCCGATATGCCCCGGATCGAGACCGTGACACTCCGTGACGGCCCGCCTCCGTCCAGGGCCAGTCGTTGGGGCAAACTACGGGAAGTGGCCGAGATCGCGCTGATCGCCCTGGTGATCTTCGTGCTGGTCAGGACCGTGGTTCTCAGCTATCGCGTGGTCGGGGCGAGCATGACACCCAACCTGCAGAGCGGCCAGGCCCTGCTCGTCAATCGTCTCGCCTATACCAGTTTCGACCGCTGGGCCCTGGTTGACTGGCTGCCGTGGGTCGACCACCGCGATCCCAGCACCGTGCATCTCTTCTCACCACCCCAACGCGGCGACATCGTGATCCTGGAACGGCCCGATGACAGCGGCACGGTTCCGCTCGTCAAACGCATCATTGGCCTCGAAGGGGAAACGGTCGAACTGCGCGACGACGGCGTCTACATCAATGGCCAGCGCCTGGCCGAGCCGTATCTCGACACAACCTCGATGTGCGCGGGCCAGCCGTCCTGCGGCCCCTTCGCCGTGCCGGAGGATCACGTCTTCGTGCTGGGCGACAATCGCTCGAACAGTCGCGACTCGCCGGACTTCGGCCCGGTTCCCGTCGGCAACATCATCGGCAAGGCCTGGCTCAGCTACTGGCCGCTGACCGACTTCGGGATTGTGCCCCACTACGAATACCCGGCACTGGGCAACGCCGGATGACGGCGCGGCCCAGGGGCATCGCAACTGGCATATGCAAGTGTTCAGGGAGACCAGGCTAGACGGACTCGTTCTCTGACCGGAGATAGGCCAGCGCCTGCCGGATTTCCCCGAGGTGGTAACCGGTATGCACCACCACCCCCATCGCTCCACCCAGCACCTGCTCGGGCCATTGTTCGGTCGTCCGGGCCAGTTCGGTGAACTGCGCGAAGCTCGCCTTCAGTCCTTCGACCAACTGCGCCCATTCCTCGTCCGACACGGCGTCCACCGCCCAGGAGGATGCCCAGTCCGCTTTGACGTATTCGCCGGCGGCGGCATTCCTCAACACCACGTCGACGTAGAAGCGAATGTGGTTGACCTTGGCCGCGATCGTGCCGCTGCCAGGACCAAGCGGCATCGAAGCCTGCTCCGCGGTGATCCCGTCGAGCGTCTCGTAAAGCGCTTCACCCTTGTCCAGGAAGATGCCGTGAACGGTGCTGGTCGCTTCTTCCAGCGACGCGAGCACAACGGAACGAAACTCCTCGACTGGAATGGTGCGTGCGACATCCGTGGACATGCATCGGTTCCTTTTTGCTGTCGTCTCTGGCCCCGGCGACCCGGGCGCCCGCAGTGATCCTAAATCCACGGCAGGGACAGCTATCGTCCTCGTTCATGTGGGCACTACACTGGGGGCTATCGCGCCTGGCATGGGCCGGGCATACCGCCAGGAGGAGCGCAGCATGTGGTGGCAGGATTTGTTATGGGGCGTCTGGAACGGGCTCACCGCCTGGATCGTCCTCATCGTGCACGTCTTCGGTGGCTGGGGTGAGTATCCCCTGTTCGACACCAGCAAAACCGCTGCCAGCGGAAACTGGTACGCCTTCGGTTTCCTGCTCGGTACCGGGTCACCGATGCTCGGCTTCCTGCGGCGCAAATAGCTCATCACACGGTTGGGTAGGTGAAGAGGCGAACCAGCCCATAGCCAAGTAATCCCGTCGCCACCACCAGCACCAGCAGCTTTGGCGAGTACCACACGATGCGGGACGAGATGCCGCCGAAGAACAACACCATCGCGAAGATCACGGTCAGCTGCACGTAGTCTTCATTGTGGCCACTGGCGACCTGTCCCTGCCTGAAGGTTGATTCGGCCTCCTGCTGGAGGTCGACCGCCTCTTCCATCGGCTGGTTCGAGTAGTTGTTCTCAAATGGTCCCCCCGGTGCATCCGGGTTGTTCAGTGGATCGAGCGCCTCCCAGTCGGCCACGGCGGTTGCCAGGTCGGGACTGAAACGTTTGGCGTTGAACCCCACCAACGCTTCGTCACCTACCGCTACCGCCTCGGCCCAGGAGTTGAACACCGTCAGGTCGCCAAGCGCCAGCATGTATCCGATCGTCGATGACCGCGACGATTCGACCCGGATCGCGCTCGCCTGCGAATACAGCATCGACTGCTCGGCGCTCCACCTGCTCGCCTGATACCCCGCCCAGGCTGCTGACAGCGAGGCGATCGACAGCAGCAACACGGCCATCATTTCGAGCGCCCGGTCGGGTAGCACCGGCAACCAGTCGGGAGCCACCAGGCGAGCCCGACTCGCAGTCTCGTTCGCGTCAGTGTTGGGTTGTGCCAAGCGCCCATCTTCTCCAGTCACGTGCGGTCTGCGGTGAGCCCCGCTTCCCCTCGATCGCCATGGCTGGTGGCGAGTCAGATCGGGATGACCAGCGCGACGCAGACATGGCATGCTCTGCACAGCGTAGCAAGCATTCCACGCCCGCAGGAGGTCGTATCCCATGCCTATCCCGCCCGGCTCCATCTCCCTTCGCCTCGAAGGCTACGATGCCCCCGGCAAGACCTGCCCCGCTCCCGATGGCATCGGGCTCGGGATCCAGGAAGGCCAGGAAGTGGTGGGGGTCTTGATGTCGAGCGAACCTGCTCCGCGCTTCCGTGGCCACCTCGACGTCATACCCGCTGCTGACGGATTCCGGCTCGGCGGTCCATTTGTCCACGGCCCAGCCGGCGACCGGTTCATCTACCTGGCCTGGATCCACCTCAAGGGTCGCCAGACCATGTCTCGCATCAAGCTCCGGCTGGCGGATATCGATCCCGACCTGATCCTCCAGGCTCGCGACGGAGGTGGCGTGCTCGTCGGCAAGGTCAGGCTCACCAACGACCAGGGCAAACCCGCCAGTGGGTCGCTCCGGCCACCGCTGGTGACGTGGTCGGTCGAGCCCGAGTAACGGGATCGGGGGGTCTACGTCCCCGCCCAGCGTTCCCCCACCGACCCGGATGTTCGGGGTTGAGGCAGGTGTTCGGCCGGTCGGAGCAACAGAACTGGGTGAAGGTGGTCACCTCCGGCAACACGGCCGCCACATCCTGTTTCGCCGGCAGGGCGATTGCGTCCCCGATCAGACCAGTGAGTCTGGCGTCCGCCGTCGTTAGTCATCGACTCGCGGGAGCAGCCGCAGCCCCATCGACACCCACCTCACGGTGCCATCGGCATCGCGCACGAAGGGGATCCGCGCCTGGCCAAGAGCGGCAATGTCATCCGCCACGAACGAAACGGGGAGTTCGGGCAACGGCGCGGGATTGAGGTCTACGGTGAACGCTCCCGGCTGAACGAGCGTCTCGAGGAGCACACTCAGGCCGTCATTCGTGGCGGTGAACGTCAGGGACTGGCCGGGATCGGCAAATCGGCCAACGTATTCAGTCAATCGCTCGGGAGCGACATCGACTGGCGCTGTATCGGGGGCCACGCTCATCTCCGGCCCGAGCCCCACCCTGCCAACCAGTGAGGCAAGTTCAGGTATCTCTGCCAGCGCGGCGTCCAGGGCTGCCGCCGCCACCGCGGCCCCTCCGCCCTGGGAATTCGTCAGCACGGTCATCGCGAAGCCGTACTCCGGAATCATCACCAGGTCGGCGTGCTGGCCGACCGTATCTCCGCCGTGAGATGCCACCCTCACGCCGTCCAGGTCCTGCACGAACCAGTCGCGACCCATCTGCAGCGTGGTCGCGCCCGGCACATCGATGACCGGTTCGCGCATCAGCGCCAACGCCTCGGGACCGAGGATGTTGGCAGGACCAGGCACCACACCATTCGCCATGTGGAACCGGGCATAGCGCACCAGGTTGCGCGTCGTCGACCAGATGCCGCCAGCCGAGTCCACCGAACGAGGAAGCCAGAGGGGGGTCGCGACCGCCAGTGTTAACTGGCCGTTGACGACCAGGGCCTGGTGACCATCGGCGTAGGGGCGTGCTCGCACCTCATCGTGATCGAGGGTACTGTCATCCATGCCAAGTGGGTCGATCACCAGTTGGCGAATGGCGGTCCGGTAATCGGTGCCGGTGCTGACCTCGATCAGGCGGCCAAGCATCGAAAACCCGGCGTTGTTGTAGGAGAAGAATTGCCCCGGCGAGAACACCTGCGGCAATTCCGGCACCCGGTCGGCAACGTAGCGGGCCAGTGCGTCATCGCTGCTGCCGGTGTCGAATCCCTCATCGCCATACCAGCCACCGGAATGGTCCAGCAGGTTGGCCACCGTCACCAGTTCGGCCGCCTCGGCGTCCATCAACGTGAGGTCGGGCAGGTAGGTACGGAGCGGTGCGTCCAGATCCAGCGATCCCTCGTCAATCAGCCGCCAGATGCCGGTCCCGGTCACCGTCTTCGTCACCGACCCGATCTGGAACCGCGTCTCGGACGTGACGGGACTCAGCGACGATGTACTGGCAATCCCGAAGACGGCATGTTCCTCCCGATCGCCCACGATCACACCTACGGCGGCTCCGGGCACCAGGTGCTGCTGCATGGCCGTGACCACGGCATCCGCCACTCGCTGCAACAGAGATGACGCATCAGCGTCCAGGCTCATCGCAACCGGCGAACGCTCCACCTCCGGCGTAGAGGCCGATTGGTGGCCAAATGTCAGCCCCGGCGCGACGGCGGCAGTCGCGGATACAGCGGTTGCAAGGGCAAGCATGCGCCTGCGCGTGAGGCGATGAGCCGGGGAAGTGGTCAGGGCGGGCATCAATGTCTCCGTCGGTGGGGCACCGGGTCAATCCAGCCCCCACCCTACGTGCCCAAACGACGTGCGGCAATTGTCCGAGATACCCGGTTTTCTCCTGAGGAGATACTCATTTCCCCTTTGTCCGCGACGTTCTCGACCGACCACCCCTGGCCGGGCGTGATGGCATGCTGGTCGGAGCCAGACCAAGCGCTTCGCCGACGGCCGTCCGGGTGTGAATGCCGAGCTTGACCAGCAGATGGGCCACATGGTTCTCCACGGTGCGCACGCTGATGAACAGCATCTCTGCGATGCCCGCGTCGGTGTGCCCTGCAGCGACCAGGTGGGCGATCTCTGCTTCACGTGGGGTCAGGGCAGGAACAGGTGACTTACGACTCCTCGCGCCTGGCCGCAGGTCAAATGGCGTCACCGCCAGCATCATCACGTCGCTCGATTCCAGCGCACGCCCCACCTTCCAGGCCGTGACGAATGCCTCCTCACCAAGGACCACCTCGGCCTTCGCTATGGCCTGGTCACGTGCCGCCTGGTTACTCACAATTCGAAACTGCAGGCCCACACGTTCGCGCAGGGCCTCGGCCGCCCCCAGCAACTGAACACCCGCTTCCACCTCCCCAAGCGTGATCATCACGATTGCCACCGACTCGATCAGGTCCGCCGTCACTCGCTGGCCGCGATGCCCCCAGCTCAGGCCCAGCGCCTCGCGATAGAACTCCAGGGCTCGCCCGTGATCACCCCGATCGCGGATCACATCACCCAGGTCACCGAGTACCAGCGGCAGGCCAGGCGCGTAGCTGGCTTCCCGCGTTGCTGCCAGGGCGGAGGTCAACTGACGTTCGGCACGCTCCCCGTTTCCCTGCAGGCGCGCCACCATCGCCAGGTTGATCAGCCCCCACGCGTCCACAACCCGGGCCAGCCGCAGGTCTGGCACCTGCTGGCTCACCGCCAGGCACTCCTCGAAGCATTCAATCCCTCGCGCGAGATCTCCCTGGCTGATGGCCAGGCTGCCCAACCCCATCAGGGCCCGGCCCGCGTCGAATGCGTGACCAAATTCCCGACAACCGGCCAGGCCGGCCCCGAGGTTTGCCTCGGCCTCGCGGTTCATGCCCAGGAACATCTCCAGCATGCCAATCGCCACCAGGTCGCGGGCTCGATCCGGTCTCGACACCCCTTCGACCGCCAGGGCCCGGCTCAGCCAGCGATGTCCTTCCCGGTACTGGCCATGGTCGGACCAGAACATGCCCAGGCAGGTCGCCAGCCGCAGCAGTTGCTCGTGGTCGCCAGTCTCCTCCAACCACTCCAGGACCTGCCGCAGGTTGGGATACTCCACCTCCAACAGGGTGTTGCCACCAGCGGCGTTGTCCAGCAACGGCGCAAACTCGTGCCGCTCGGCAAAGGCAACGCACCACCCGGCGTGCGAACGCCGCACCTCCTCCGCCTCATCACTCGCCGCCAGTTGCTCGACGGCGAACTCGCGAATGGTCTCCAGCATCCGGTAGCGCCCGCTGCCATCAGGAGCGGAAACAGTGGTCAGCAGGCTGGCATCGACCAGGCTGCCGATCTGCTCGAAGATCGCCAGGCGACGATCACGATCGTCAACCGCTCCCTCACCCATCACCCACTCTGCCGCCGCCAGGGTGAAGCCGCCGGTGAACACACCCAGGCGTCGAAACACCTGCTGTACCGCCGGGGCCAGCAGGTCATGCCCCCAGGCGATCGTGCTCCGCATCGTCTGGAACCGGGCAGGCTGGTCGCGCGCTCCCCCGGTCAGCAGCGGCAGCCGACGATCGAGACGCGCTAGCAGGTCTGGCAACGCGAGGTGCCGCACCCGGGGCGCCACCAGTTCAATCGCCAGCGGAATGCCTTCCAGTCGGCGACATATCTCCGCGACCCACGGCAAGGCGTTCGACGTCAGCTCGAACGAGTCGTCCGCGGCCCGGGCGCGCTGGGCAAAAAGCTGGATCGCCCCACATTCCGCCACATCCTCGTGGACCAGGTCGGCCTCGGAGGTTGGCAGTTCGAGGGGAGGAATCGTCAGGGTGTGCTCGCCTGTCACCCGCAGCAGAACCCGGCTGGTGACCAGAATCTTGAGGTGGGGGCACGTCGCCAGCAGGCTGGTCAGGACGTCGGACGCCACTACCAGATGCTCAATGTTGTCCACCACCAGCAGCATGGTCGCCGACCGGATGGTCCTCACCACCGCGTCGAGCGCAGGCTCGTCTTCCCGTGGATGCACGTTGACCGCCTGGGCGATCTGCAGGCTCACCATCCCGGGATCGCGCACGAACTCCAGCGGCACGAAGCGGACGCCATCCGGGAACATCGGCTTCAGGTCGATGGCGAGTTGGAGGGCCAGGCGGGTCTTGCCAATCCCGCCCGGTCCCGTGAGGGTCACCAGGCGAATGTCCGGTCGCTCCAGCATCACCCGCGCTGCCGCCAGTTCGCGATCACGACCAACCAACGATGTCAGCGACACCGGTACGTGCGCGGATTCCTCTGCGACCAGCGCAAATACCGGGCGGAACCATCCTCCCGCGTCTTCCATCGATGTCGGGCGACTCATGCGCTGGTACCCTGTCCGTGCAAGCAGACCAAATGACACATCATGGTGGGCGCGGGAAGCAGGCGTCAAGACGCCCGCACGTCTCCTGACCGACGCCCCGGAGGACGTTCAAGGCTTGACTGGGCCACATGTTTCCGCCCGCTTGGCTGCCTCCTCCCTGCTGGCCAGCATCGTCAGGCATGATTTTCCAAGACTTGACTTGTTTTATTCAAAACGTCATGATGCAGTGGTTGCAATCAGGCCCGTAGTACTCCGGAGCATCACGTGTCCGCCCCTCCTCCCGTCATCCAGGTCGCCAACCTGCGCAAGGTCTATCAGGTCCCGGTCCGCGAGAGTGGCCTCCGTGCCGCGGTCGGCGCCCTGGTCGATCGCAAAACGCGCGACGTGGTCGCGGTGAAGGACATTTCCTTCGAGATCGGTGCTGGCGAAATCGTCGGTTTCCTCGGCCCAAACGGCGCCGGCAAAACCACCACCCTCAAGATGCTGGCCGGCCTGCTCCACCCAACCTCCGGCACCGCCGGCGTCCTCGGCTACCTCCCCTGGCAGCGCGACCGCTCCTACCTCCGCCGCATGTCCCTGATCATGGGCCAGCGCAACCAGCTCACCTGGGATATCCCGGTGATGGATTCCTTCGAACTCAACAGGGCCATCTTCCGCATTCCCGACCACGATTTCCGCGTCCGCCGCGACGAGTTGATCGAGATGCTGGATCTCGGCGAACTCTTGAAGAAACCGGTCCGCAACCTCTCGCTGGGCGAACGCATGAAGTGCGAAATCGCCGGATCACTCCTCCATGATCCCGCCATCCTTTTCCTCGACGAACCCACCATTGGCCTCGACGTCGCCATGCAGCGGCGCATCCGTTCGTTCGTCGCCGAATACAACGCCCGCACCGGCGCGTCGATCATGCTCACCAGTCACTACATGGCCGATGTCGAAGCCCTCTGCCAGCGCGTGATCGTCATTCACCACGGCACTCTGCTCTACGACGGCGACCTGCCCGGTCTCGTTCGCACCTTTTCACCGCACAAGACCATCACGGTGGAAATCGAGGAAGGTGCCCACGGGGCCATCGACCCCGCCACCATCACCAACCTCCTCGGTGCCGCGGGTGAACTGGTCGAACACTCTCCGGTCGGCATCACGGTTCGCGTCCCCAAGGCGGAAACCGCCCGGGTCACCACCCGATTACTCGCCACCCTGCCCATCGCCGATCTCACCGTCGAAGACCCACCCATCGAGGATGTCATCGAGCGGGTCTTCTCCTCCGGCAACGACGCGACGGAAGGAGCGGACTGATGGCAAGCATCCCCCATGGCGAGTCGTTCAGCCCCGCTGCCCTGGGTCGGTTCTACGCCGCCAAAATCCGCACCGAAACCGCCCTCCAGCTGATGTATCGCGGCAACGTGCTGATCTGGCTCTTCGCGCTGGTCACCACGCCCCTGATCTCGATCGTGGTCTGGACCGCCGTCGCCCGCTCGCAGGGCGGCGAGGCCGGCGGCTTCACCACCGGTGGCTACGCCGCCTACTTCATCATCGTCATGGTGGTGAACCAGCTGACGTTCTCGTGGCACATGTGGGAACTCGGCTGGCGGGTCCAGCAGGGCACCTTCTCCGGCATGCTGATGCGCCCCATCCATCCCATCCACAACGACATCGTCGAGAATCTCGTCTTCAAGCTGCTGACCGTGATACTGCTGCTGCCCATCGCGGTCGTGCTCAGCATCGTGTTCCATGCCGAGTACGATTGGCGCCTGCCCCACCTCCTCGCCGTTATCCCCGCCATCGCCCTCGCCGCCCTCATGGTCTTCCTGCTCGAGTGGACCCTCGGCCTGATCGCGTTCTGGATCACGAAGACCAGCGCCCTCTTCCAGCTCTACTCCTCCGTCTATTTCTTCCTCGCCGGCATGGTCGCCCCGCTGGCGCTGCTCCCTGGCTGGGCGCAATTCCTGGCCAGCATCCTTCCGTTCCGCTGGGCGGTCGCCTTCCCGGTTGCCATCGCACTCGGCACCGCAACCGCCCCCGACATCGCGATTGGCCTCACCATGCAGGTCGTCTGGATCGGCCTCCTGCTCCTTGCCCTCCGCCTGACCTGGACCCGGGCTGCCAGCCACTACTCCGCCGTGGGAGCCTGAACCATGCACGCCCTCACCGTTGTCACCACCTACCTTCGGCTCGGCCTGCTCAACGTGATGCAATATCGTGCCGATTTCTTCATGCAGGTCGTCTCGATCCTCGTCGCCCTCGGGTCGGCGTTGCTCACCATCGGCATCGTCTTCAACCAGACGGACCAGATCGGCGGCTGGACCGAACCCGACCTCGTTGCCCTGATCGGTGTCCAGATGCTGGTACGCGGCATCACCAGCCTGGTCATGCGCCCCTCGATGGAGCGCCTGATGGAGAACATCCGGATGGGCACCCTCGACTTCATGCTGACCAAGCCCGCCGATTCACAACTGCTGGCCTCCGTCGCCCAGGTCAACGTCGCCGCCACCGCCGACATCCTTGGGGGCGGCATCGTGCTGGCGCTCGCGCTGGCCACCCTCGGCACCTCGGTTGGCATCGGCGAGGCCCTGCTCTTCGTGGCCATGCTTGCCTGCGGCGTGGTGATGATCTACGCCTTCCTGCTCGCCACCAGCACCATCGCCTTCTGGTTCGTGCGCGTCGACAACCTGCTGGTGATCTTCAACGCCATGTTCAACGGAGCCGGGGGCTGGCCGGTCACGATCTTCCCGGCCTGGTTGAAGTTCTCACTCACCTTCATGGTGCCGGTCGCCTTTGCGGTCACCGTTCCGGCCCAAAGCCTCACCGGCCGTCTCACCCTCGGCTATGCCCTTGGCGCCATCGCGCTCGCCAGCGTCTTCGCCCTCGGTTCCCGCTGGTTCTGGCGCTTTGGTCTCAGGCACTACACCGGTGCCTCGGCCTGACCCGCTTGCATCTGCCCGCGTCGCTCCCTATCCTGAAACCTGACAACCGAAGACGCGCTATCCGGAGCGACGTTGGCATCCAGCGTCCGGCAACCTGGCTTCGACCGCCAAGGTGCCCGCCCTCGAATCCGAGGGGATAGGCCCCAATCAGGGGAACCAAGGGTCGCACGCCCCCTGTTGTTGTGCAGGGGTTTTCTGCGTCCCCTACATCTTCATTCGGCCAGTCTCGACTGGCACATCACCCCCGGGGAAGCACTCATGCCTGACGATACAGACAACCTGTTCGACGCCATCGAGGCCCTGCTCGCGACCCATCGCAGCAGCCCGCCACCGCTCGAGCGCCACGAACCGCCCGCTCCCCGCCCCACCCTCGTACCGTGGTCCCGGAGCCGCGAGGAGCAGCGCTTTGGTGAACGTGCCGGTTCCGGTGGCAACCCGCTCGCCTTCGCCCGCAGCACCATGAACCTGCGCGACGCCCTCACCGCCTATCAGGCCGCCCGCTTCCAGGCGATGGATCTCGACGAGCGCACCGAGCATGCTGCCATCCTCGACGCGCTGGCCTGGGCCATCGAGGCCGAGCGCTTTCTGGGCACCGTTTCCGGCCCCCAGCAGAACCGGCTGCGGATGGAAGATGTCGACGCGGCCGCGGCCAACCTCCTCCTGTGGCTGCACTACCGTGGCTACGAAATCCGTCCTCTCGCCCACGACGGAAATCAGGCAGGATCCGAAACGGACGATTCCATTCCCCAGCCTGGAGTCAGGGACACATCCAACGGCGGATGACGGCCGGGCAGTCCTCAGTGGACACTGGCTGTAACGTCACTGGCGACACTCACTTGCCGAGGATCAGCCATGCCCGCTCTTCGCCCCCACCTGCCCGGCACGTCGTTCACTCGCCGCCGTGTCGGGGTGCTGGCTGGCCTCGCCGTGGCGGGCGCGGCGCTTACCGATGTGCTGAACGGCACCCGGCGCCTCACCGAGGGCGTCATCGAGAGCCCCGATGACCCGTTCTACGTCCTGTCCGATCCACTCCCGGCCGGTGAGCCGGGCACCATCCTCCGTCAGCAGGAGTTGCGCAGTGCCCCCGCCGGTACCCGCGCCTGGCGGGTGCTCTATCACTCGCGCGATCGCCAGAACGCCAACATCGTCGTCTCCGGCCTCATCGTCTCGCCGGACGGCGATCCACCTCCCGCAGGGCGGCCAATCATGTCGTGGGGACACCCCACTACGGGCATTGCCCCGCACTGTGCTCCCTCGGTCGGCA
>JAEZJB010000003.1 GCA_023415845.1 Chloroflexota bacterium
CCACCATGCAGGTCATTGTTGCTGAACGGCTGTTTGACAGTCTCGATGGAGTCATGCGCTCAAACCTGGCGGTTCTCGTCGAGAACGATCGTATCGTCTCGGTCGAATCGGACGCCGGCTTGCCCACCCTTGGCGAGGTTGAGCGACTGGAATTTCCCGGCGCCACCATCATGCCGGGTTTGATCGACTGTCACGTTCACATCGTCCGTGACGGGTCGAACACCCGGCTGGATGACCCGATCGTGGCGGCAATTCGCGGCGTGCGTGGAGCGGCAGCGTCGGTTCGAGCGGGCGTGACCACGGTCCGATGTGTGGGCACGCTTCAGAACGTGGATTTCGCCGTACGCGACGCGATTCGGGACCGCGAGATCATCGGTCCACGAATGATTGCCGCAGGTCGGCCGCTTGCCATAACCGGCGGTCACACGCACTCTATGGCGCTGGAAGCTGATGGTCCTGCGGAATTTGTGCGAGCAGTTCGGACGCAGGTCAAGTCCGGGGCAGATGTCATCAAGCTGATGGTGACCGGCGGGGTGCTAACCCCAGGGATTCGACCCGGCGCGGCGCACATGACTCGTGAAGAGATCGAGGCGGCAATCGCCATGGCGCACCGGCTGGAGAAAAAGGTTTGCGGTCACGCCGAGGGACCGGAGGGCGTGCGCGATGCCATCGAGTGCGGCATTGATTCGGTAGAGCACGGACTCTTCAATGACAACGACCCGCTTTTCGAAATCATGAGAGAGAAGGGCACCTATCTTGTGCCAACCCTGATCGCCTATGCCGCCATTATGGATGAGAGGGACACGTTGTCCCCGGAGTTCGTGCACAACGCAGAGCTGGCGATCGAAAAGAACCAGGTGAGTTTCCAGCGTGCCCTCGCGGCTGGCGTCAACATCGCCATGGGTTCCGACGCTGGAACCCCCGGCAATCTGCACGGTGACAACTGGCGCGAGATCGAACTCATGGTGAAGCTCGGCATGAGCACCTCGCACGCCTTGCAGGTATCCACCATCGAGGGCGCTCGGCTGCTTGGCCTCGAGTGTGTGGGACAGATCGCTCCTGACCACGCTGCTGACCTGCTGGTGGTTTCCGGTGATCCGGTGTCCGATATCACCGCGCTTGCCGATGTGGAGGCCGTCTGGGCTGCCGGGGAGCGTGCGCGATGACCGAAGGCACTGCCGAGGTGTGGGATCTTACGGAACTGCCCGAAGTGGCGCTGATCCTTCGCGACCTTATTAATGCACCCAGTCCCAATCCGCCAGGCAACTGTGAGGCGGTCGCCAATGCCTGCCTGAGATGGCTGGACGGTGTTCAGGTGGAGACGCAGGTGGTGCGGGCGCCCGATGGCACCCCAAACGTGATCTGCACCCTTGGGTCCGGACGGCGTTCGCTACTCGTTCATAGTCACTACGATACCCAGCCTGTCAGCGATCGCGATTTGTGGGTGAGTGATCCCTACGTGGCCGACCTTCGCGACGGTGTCATCTACGGTCGTGGCGCTGGAGACGACAAGGGGAGTGTGGCCGCCCAGTTGGGAGCCCTGCGGCAACTCGCCCTGAGTGGGTTCGCTCCAGACTACCGGCTCACCTTTGCCTTCGTCGCAGATGAGGAAAGCGGAGGCGAACGTGGCACCGCCTTCCTCAAGGAATACGGCTACCTCGACGCCGATGCACTCGTTGTCGGTGAGCAAACCGACAATGAGATCGCGATCGGCGAACGTGGCATCGTCTGGCTCAAGATCGGCTTCCATGGCCGGCCCGCTCATGGTGCGATTCCATCCGCGGGAATCAGTGCGTTGCAACCAGCGGCGGCGTTTGTCCATGCGCTCGAGAGCGAACTTGCACCAGTGCTTGCGACGCGCCGCCCCACGGATCTCCTGCCCGCGTCGTCTCTGAACATTGGCCGGCTCACCGCCGGCATCGATGTCTCGACCGTGCCGGACACTGCACTCGTCGAGATTGACCGGCGCATTGTGCCAGGTGAAACCGCAGAGGGATGCCAGGCCGAGATTCGGGAACTGCTCGCAACCGTGATGCAGAACTACCCGGATGTCGCGACCACCTGGTCCGTGCGGCTCGGTTCCCCGGCCTTTCTGACGCCCATCGACGATCCTCTGGTCGCGAAGGCGAGTCGCCTCGCATCCTCCCACGGCTCGTCAGAACTCGCTGGATACCACCAGGCAAGCGACGCCCGATATTTTGCCAACGACGGCATTCCGATCGTGATCTTTGGCCCCTCGGATCCCCGGGTAGGGCACGCCGCAAACGAATGCGTATCAGTTCAGCAACTCGTCGAGGCGCAGGCGCTGCTCGAAGGACTATGTCGATCCTACTGATCGCCAGGTGAAGATGACCCAATCAGGCAGGAAGCGATTCATGACACTGCACACCGATGCGACCCTCGACGCGGTCACTGACCATTGCCGTCGATGTGAGAGTGAGCACCTCGCCGAGTTGCTTCCCCTGCTGGCTCAGCCGAGCGTCAGTGCCCAGGGCATCGGAATCGATGCCTGTGCTGCCATGGTTTGTGAGCTTCTGGAGCGGAGTGGCTTTGATGCCCAGGTGATCCCTACGGCGGGTGCCCCGGTTGTCTATGCCGAGCGATGCCCGCGCCCTGACCGCCCAACGGTCATCATCTACGGCCACTACGATGTTCAGCCGCCAGACCCGATTGACGCCTGGACGACGCCGCCATTCGAGCCGTCGATCCGCGACGGCCGAATCTACGCCCGCGGCGTGGGGGACAATAAGGGCCAGTTCGTGGCCAATCTGCTTGGCGTGCGTGCCTGGCTGGAAGTTGTTGGCGAACTCCCGGTCAATGTCAAGTTCGTGATCGAGGGCGAAGAGGAGTCCGGCTCTCCCAATCTACTGGCGTTCGTGGCCGCAAACCGTGACCTACTTAATGCCGACCTTGTTTATGTGGCCGACGGGCAGGTGATGGACGACCAGCAGCCGATCATCGAGTTCGGAAATCGTGGCCTCCTCTTCATCGAATTGCGCGCGCGCGGAGCCAGCCGCGACCTCCACTCCGGGAATTTTGGCGGGGTAGCACCCAACCCCGCGTGGACCCTGATCCATCTCCTCGGAACCATGATGACGCCAGAATATGAGGTCACGATTCCCGGCGTCCACGATGCGGTCCGGCCCGTGATCCCGGAGATGGCCCACGCCCTTAAGCATGCGCCGCTCGACGACGCGCAGATTCTGGCCTCAATCGGGTTGACCGAGCCTGCCCCACCAGCCGGACTCTCCTTCGCCGAGCGCACCATGACCCGCATGACCTGCAACGTCGCTGGCTTTTCCAGCGGCTACACCGGGGAGGGAAGCAAGGCTGTGCTTCCGGCCGAGGCAATCGCCAAGATCGACTTTCGGCTTGTGCCCGATCAGGACCCAATGGATGTATTCGGAAAGGTCGTGGGACACGTGAAAGCCCACGCTCCAGGTGTGGAAGTGAGCCTGATCGGCACGATGAATCCCCTTCTGGTCCCGCTCGATACCCCTGTCGCGACGGCCGTGCGCCGGGCTGTCGCCCGTGGCTTTGCCGGTATGGGCGCTGACCCGGCTGACGTACCCATGGATGGCGGGAGCCTGCCGTCATCCATCTGGTCGGACCTGCTCGACATCCCCACGCTTCTCGTGCCGTATGCGAACCACGACGAGGCCCACCACTCACCGAACGAGAACCTCAAGCTGGATCGCTACTTCGCCGGTATCCGCACCGCCGCCGCCCTGCTTGATGAACTCGCGAAGACTTCACTATCGGACTAGAGGGCGACATCCAACTCGTGGAAGATCGGCATCCGGCGCCAGGTAACCCGGACGATGCGGTCGTTATCAGATCAATACCGTGGATCTCCGGTGCCTGGAGGTAGCAGTCTCTCTACCTCGCGACGGATCAACTGCGCAACAGTCGTGCGCGATTGGCACCCAAATACAGAGAAGGGTCAGTGTGTCACACTGGCCCTTCAACCCGATGAGATTCCCTGTTCCTGGTACACCCGGCAGGACTCGAACCTGCGG
>JAEZJB010000089.1 GCA_023415845.1 Chloroflexota bacterium
GGCAGCCGGCCGAGATGTGGTTGCCACCGATGTTCTTCAGCGAAGACCAGGTGATCGTGGTGGCTGAGGGAACCACGACGCTGGTGCCGTTCGTGAAAGAGCAGTTTGCGCGGTGGGTGACCGGGCAAGGTGACGTCGAGAGCGAGTGGGAGTCGTATCTCGAACAACTGGAAGCGATGGGTCTGGGCGAGTACCTGGATATTCACCAGACCACGTTCGACAGCCAGAAGAACGCTGGCTCCTGATCGGACATGCGGGAGCTTGTGCCAGTAGGTGGACATGATCTCGTCCCTGCCGGGGACACGCTCCCGCTCACCGGCGCCATACAGATGACGAGGAGCCGAGCATCGTGCATGGCGCGCGGCGCGGGGAGGTTCCGGCAACCAAGAGCAAGGAAGCGAACCAGACGAACCTCCACCCCGTCTTGACACCCATCGCGGGTGCTGACTATGATTCGCCGAGTTGTATACAGAAAACGAATCGACCACCTGCGAGCAGCGCCGCTCGTTCCCTCACGACCTGATCGTGAGGTTATCGGTCCCGTGCACGAACCAGCTTTGTCCACAGGAGCTGCGCATGTCCCAGAACTTCATCAACGAACGTGGCTCCGACCGCGCCTTCACGATCTTCAACTACATCGTGTTGACGCTGTTCCTCATTGCGGTGGCCTACCCGCTGATCTACGTGTTCAGCGCATCGATGAGCGACCCGCGCTCGGTGATCTCAGGCAAGATGTGGCTGTGGCCAGTGGACATCACCTTCGATGGCTACCGGGCCGTGTTCCGGAACAGCCGGATCGTGACCGGGTTCCAGAACTCGCTGTTCTACACGGTGGCAGGCACCCTGATCAGCGTGACGCTGACGATCCTCGCCGCCTACCCACTGTCTCGCAAGGACCTGGCGGGCCGCAACGTCATCATGTTCCTGTTCGTGTTCACGCTGCTGTTCGGGGGTGGCCTGATTCCCACCTACCTTGTGGTGCGCGAAGTGGGCATGCTGAACACACGATGGGCGTTGATCATTCCGGCCGCGCTGTCGGTCTACAACATGATCATCACGCGGACATTCTTCCAGTCGACCATTCCCGATGAGTTACTGGAGGCAGCCCAACTCGATGGTTGCAGCGACTTCCGGTTCGTCAAGGATGTCGTGATTCCGCTGTCCGGCCCGATCATCGCGGTGAACGCGCTGTTCTATGCGGTGGGCCAGTGGAACCAATACTTCAACGCCCTGATCTACCTGACCAAGCCCGACCTCTTCCCGCTCCAGCTGATCCTGCGGGAGATCCTGGTGCAGAACCAGGTCGACTTCTCGCAGATCTCGGACGTGAACCAACTGATGGCCCGGCAACAACTGCAGGACCTGCTGAAGTACTCCCTGATCGTCGTGGCCAGCGCGCCGGTGCTGATCATCTATCCCTTCGTGCAGAAGCATTTCGTCCGCGGCGTCCTGATCGGCTCGCTCAAGGGGTAAGTGCTCCCGACCCCTGCCCAGCGACTCGACAGAGAGGACCACCAACTCATGGACCAGCTCGACATCCAGCCAACCGCCACTGCCCAGCCGCCACTCCCGATCGCCGGGTTGCAGGCACGCCCTGGCCGCATGACCCGGTTCGGGCGGACGCTGAAGCACAACTGGCAGCTCTACGCGATGCTGGCCCTACCCTTGCTGTGGCTGGCGGTCTTTGCGTACATCCCGATGTGGGGGGCGCAGATTGCCTTCCGCAATTACGTGCCGGCGGGTGGGTTCGCCGGCATCTCGAGCGCGGAGTGGGTGGGATTCGATCACTTCGTGCGGTTCTTCAACTCGTACAACTTCTGGCCGATCATGCGGAACACGATCGTGCTGAACGTCTACTCGCTGATCGCCGGTTTCCCATTGCCGATCATCCTGGCGCTGGCCCTGAACTACGCCGCGTCTCGCTGGTTCCGGAAATCGGTCCAGATGGTGTCCTATGCGCCCTACTTCATCTCCCTGGTGGTGATGGTCGGCATCCTGTTCCAGATTCTGGCGGTGAATGGGTTACTCAACCAACTGCTCGGGCTGGTTGGGGTGGACCCGATTCCGTTCATGGCGCGGCCGGAATACTTCAAGTCGATTTATGTATGGTCGGGTGTCTGGCAGACGGTGGGCTTCAGCTGCATCATCTACCTCGCCGCCCTGGCGGGCATCGATCCCACGCTGCATGAGGCTGCGATCCTCGACGGTGCGAGCAAGATCCAGCGGATGCGGGACATCGACCTGCCGGGCATCCTGCCAGTCGCCATCATCCTGCTGATCCTGAACATGGGCACCCTGCTCTCGACCGGGTTCGAGAAGATCATCCTGATGCAGAACTCGCTCAACCGGAGCACGTCGGAAGTGATCGACTCTTACGTCTACTGGGTGGGCCTCGGGTCTGACCTGCCGCAGTTCGCCTACGCGGCAGCGATCGGCCTGTTCAAATCGGTGGTGGGCCTGATCCTGCTCTATTCCGTCAACCTGATCTCGCGACGGTTGCAGGGTTCAAGTCTCTGGTAGGGATTGCCCGGACGGACGGCGGACGGAAGAGACTGGCGGTGCGCGTGGTGGTGCCGGATGCGACGCGGCACGCGTTGTCCGGAGCGGGCTGACACCACTACACTGCAGGCACGGACCCGAGTGAGCCGGTCGAGCCCCAACCATCCATGGGCCGCTGCCACGCCTAACGACAGCCTACGCCTGCAGGACGCGGAATGAGTTCGGATCGACCAATCAGCCTCCTCAACCAGGGAATCGCCGCCTACCGCGACGATCGCCTGGATGATGCACGCAGGCTTTTCGCCGAGGCGGTGCTGGCCAATCCCGACGACGAACTGGGCTGGATCTGGTTCGCCACCGTGGCATCCGATCCCCACGAACAGCGGTACTGCATCGACCGGGCACTGCGCATCAACCCGGAAAGCCCGGCCCGAGTTCGGCTGGAGGCCCTAAGCCAGACCGAACCCAGTGTGCCGCCGGAACTCGAAGAGATCCACCTGCCGGAGCTTCCGCCCGACCTCCAGCAACCACATCCCTCTCCGCGCCTCCCGCTCCCCCTGACCACCCGCCGCCGTCCGATCAGCACGCACTTCCCGTCGCAGGCAAAGGCCGGCGACGAACCACCGTCGCTGGCGCAACGCCTCCAGTTCCACTGGTATCACTGGGTGGAGCTGGTCATGCTGCCGCTGCTGGCGGCGGGTGCGATAGCGATTGGCCTGTGGTACACGCAGCCAGTGCCCTACACGATTGCCATCGTGGCGCCGCTGAGCGGTCCGGAAGCCGAGATTGGCCAGGAACAGGTTCAGGCGGCCCAACTGGCGGTCGCGGAAATCAACAAGCGTGGCGGCATCAATGACAACCCGGTGGAGCTGCTGGTACTGGATGACGGCAACGACCCGGATGCGGCGATTCGGCAGGCCCAGCAACTCAGCGAGAACGACGATGTCCTGTTCGTGATTGGGCATTACGACGGTGACACGACCGATGCGGCGAGTGCGATTTACCAGGCGGCGGGGATTCCGGCGATCAACGCTGCGGAAGCCACCGAGGCGATTGTCGGGGAGCACGGAAGCGACCTGTATTTCAGCGTGGTCGCACCAGCCACCAACCAGGGCAATTTCATGGCCGGGTATGCCGACCAGGCCCTGGGCGTCGATACCGTCAGCATCATTTTCGGTCCGGGCGACTATGGCGTGGCGGTCGCCGACAGCTTCACCGCGACATTCACCGCGAAAGGCGGAACCGTCGCGAACCGGTGGGACATTGCCGCTGACGACCCGACAACCTCGATAGCCGAGATCGTCAGCGAGCTCGCGACGATCGATGACCCGGGGCTGGTGGTGCTGGCGCTGCAACCGCACGAGGCGCACGAACTCCTGATCGCGGCCAGGCGCCAGTTGGT
>JAEZJB010000162.1 GCA_023415845.1 Chloroflexota bacterium
GCGACTCTCCCGCTGCGGCAGTTGCAGCCGCTGCCAGAGGATCGGGTTCGGGTAGCCGAGCCGCAGCCCTGGTATGCCCTGCCGTGGGACTTGTTGACGGTGGCGCGCGAGATTGCCGAAAACGGCGCCCCGGTGTGGGTGCCGGGGGAGCCGGTGTCGCGACCATGGCAACGACGGCTGAATAGCCGGCTCTGGTTTCGGGGTGAGGAGTCGCCGCCGACGGGGTATCTGGGGACGCTGCTCGCCCTGGGGATGGCGGCCGGGATACTGGTGCCTTCAGACGATCCATTGCCGGCTGGCAGTGAGCGGAATGCCGTGCGGCCCGCAATAGCACCGTCGATTCGGGAGTGGGTGCGACTCGGCTTCGGAGCCCAATATCAGCGCTTGCGAGATGCCTGGCTGGCCACCGATACCTGGGTTGAGGGCCGTGAACGCGAGGAAGTCGAGGTGTGGGGGGCGGACTGGTCGGGGTTTCGACATCGACTGCTGGAAACCCTGCAGGGGCTGGATCCTGTGCCGTGGTTTGGGCTGGACGACCTCGCCGAGTGGGTTGCCGAGCAGCAGCCCACGCTGATCGGATCCACATTCACGGCGGCTTCGGCGCGGGCGGTGCCCGCCGGAACCGATGAGCGGTTGGCAGCCACGGCCCAGGTGGTGGGGATCGAACTGGAGACGGCGTTCTCCTGGTTTGGCCTCGTGCAGGTTGCCTCGGTGCCGCAGAGCGGATTGGCGATCCACTGGCGCGGACAACCTGAAGCCGCGGACATGCCTGGCGGCCCGGCGCTTGAGATCGACGGCAGCGGGCGAATTACCCTCCTGCATCCAGCAGCGTTGCATGCCTGGTCACTCTCGGCTTTCGCGGACCTCGAAGCCCTCACCCCGGCAGCGGTGTACCAATTGCGGCCCGGCTCAGTGGTGAGGGCGCTGGGCGCGGGGTTCGATCTTGAACAGGTGATGGGGTATTTGGCCAGCCAGTCAGGTCAACCGTTGCCCGAGAGGGTGCGTGACCAGCTTCGCCAGTGGACCGTGGGCTATCGGCGGGTACGCATGCGGCGGGCGGTGCTGTTGCAGCCTGACGCTGATGAGCAGCTGGATGACCTCCACACCGTGCTGCTGGCGGCCGGTTTCGATGTGGTGGTGCTGTCAACACCGGGTGGACTTCTCGTTCAGTTCGGACCGGCCGGTGCGGGGCGTGATCCTGAAGACCTGTTGCTCGCGACGCTGCGGAGCCATGGATATTCCGGCCAGCTCGACGGAAGCACCCGACCGACGCGGAGATAGGCGAGAGGGCGCGATCCGGTCAGCCCCGGTGTGGCTGCCTCCCGAGGTGGGGGAGGGATCGGAAGGTTTCACCATACCCCGGCGGTATACTTGGGTATTGATGTCGCCATTTTTCGGCGCACCCCATTGCCAGCCACCAATCGCCCAACCCACCGAGGATTTTCGTTTCATGACAGTCACTGATACGCCTGCCCTGCCTGCCGGTCTCGATGAGATCCGGGTTCGCTTCGCGCCGAGCCCAACTGGTTCCCTCCACATCGGTGGTGCCCGCCTTTTCATGTACAACGTGCTCTTTGCGCACGGGCAGGCGAAGCGAGACGGACGCAAGGGGACGGTGATTCTGCGGATCGAGGACACCGACCAGAAGCGGTTTGTCGAAGGCTCGGCCGAGGGGCTGATGGACGGGTTGCGCTGGCTTGGGCTGGAATGGGACGAGGGACCCGACGTTGGGGGACCCTATGCGCCCTACGTGCAGAGCGAGCGGCAGCATCATTATCGCGAAGCTGCCGAAGCGTTGATCGCCAGTGGCCATGCCTATCGCTGCTTTTGCACGCCGGAACGACTGCAGAAGGTGCGGGATGAGCAGATCGCGAGGAATCTGCCACCGGGCTACGATCGCCACTGCCGGAACCTCTCTCCGGAAGAGGTGCAGCAGAAACTCGATGCTGGCGAGAGTTATGTGGTGCGCATTGCGTTCCCGCGAGAAGGGGAGACCACATTCAACGATCTCCTCCGCGGCGACATTACTTTCCAGAACTCGACTATCGAGGACCTGGTGCTCCTGAAGTCCGACGGGTATCCCACCTATCACCTCGCCGTGGTGGTGGACGATCACGAGATGGACATTACCCACGTTACGCGGGGGCCGGAGTGGATTCCCACTGCCCCGATTCACATTCAGCTCTACAAGGCGTTTGGCTGGGACGCCCCGATCTTTGCCCACATGCCGCTCATCCTCTCTCCCGAAGGCGGGAAGCTCTCGAAGCGTGATGGGTCGGTTTCGCTGGCAGATTTCCGCGAGAAGGGCTACCTGCCGGAGGCCCTGCTCAATTACCTCGCGCTGCTCGGGTGGAGTCTGGACGGCAAAACCGAGTTCTTCACCATGGACACCCTGCTCGAACACTTCACGATCGAGCGAGTCTCGGCGTCGCCAAGCACATTCGATCGGGACAAGCTCGACTGGCTCAACCAGCAGTGGATCAATCACCACATCTCAGTGGAGAACCTGGCCGAGCGCGTACTGCCCTTCCTGATCGAGGCGGGAACCATTGAAGACGGTCCGCAGGATGCGAGCCATCCGCGGTTTGCCGAGGTGCTGGTGGCGAGTGGGCTGCTCAAGGACCGGATCAAGCATCTCACCGAGGCTCCGGACCTGATGAGCTACCTGCTCGAGGACGAGCTGCCGCCATACGATCCGGCATTGCTGGTGCCGAAGAAGATGGAGGCGAGCCAGGTGTTACCAATGCTGGAGGCGGTGCGAGCAGTGCTGCCCGATGTAGATCTTGCCGATCACGAGGCGACGGAGGCTCGGCTGCGAGCCCTCGCGGATGATCTCGGCGTCAAGGCGGGACAGCTGTTCATGCCGATTCGGGTGGCCGCGACGGGCCGAACCCAATCGCCGGGCCTTTTCGACACGCTCGGCGCGATTGGCAATGTCCGAGTGGCCCAGCGGCTCGACCAGGCTATCGCCCTGTTGCAGACAGAGAGTTGATCTCCGCCGACGAGGGAGGCATTCTGCCTGCCTCTGCTGGTTTGGGTGGGCACTTGATACGGAAGGATTGCTGCGTGATCGTCACTACTGTCTGTCTGGTTCGTCATGGGGAGACTGAATGGAATTTCACCCGTCGCTACCAGGGATGGGAAGATATTCCGCTCAATGAAACCGGTGAGGAACAGGCCCGGGTAGTGGCATTGGCGATTGCGAGCGAGCAGTGGGATGCCATTGTGGCGAGTCCATTGAGTCGAGCCTTCCAGACGGCCCGCGCGATAGCCGAAGCGTCGGACCTGCTCGATCCGGATGCGATTGCCACAGACATCGATCTGCGCGAGCGAGGATACGGTGCTGCCGAAGGTTTGACAGCGGAAGAGCGAATGGCACGGTGGCCGGAAAATGACTGGCCTGGCCTGGAAGATTACGACCTGATGGCCGACCGAGCGATGGCTGCGCTCGGTCGGGTGGTGGAACGGCATGCTGGCAAGCGGGTGCTGGTGGTTTGCCATGG
>JAEZJB010000196.1 GCA_023415845.1 Chloroflexota bacterium
ACACCATCCTCGAGTCCGAGGCCGTATTGATCGCCAACAAGCGTGCGCTTGATAATCCCGCACTGCGCGACAACATCGAGCGGCTGATCATGCGGATCAAGGCAGTTGAGGCTGCCCGGCGCTTCAAATACGTGATGATGAATGCTCCGGCAGACAAGCTGGAAGACATCAAATCCGTCCTCCCGGGCCTCAAGGCTCCAACTGTCATTCCGCTCGATATACCGGGCTGGGTCGCAGTCCATGCTGCCATTGAAGAAGATGTCTTCTGGGACAAGATCGAGCGATTGCGCCGTGCAGGCGCCAGTGAGATCCTCGTCTCGGCCCTCGACAAGCTTCTTCTTTAGGCATGGCTATGCTCACAAGTGCGTAGCGCCCGGATACGTCAACGAGCGCTCGCGTCGAGCATGGTCGTTTACGCTTGCCTTGGCTTCTTCATCCAACCTGGTTCGCACCTGATCCCGCAACGATGCGGTTGCTCCCGGTTCTCCATCACCCCGACAGGATTGTTCCCGTGACCTTCACTCCTGACCGCGTCGTTCGCCCGCACATCGTCCCGGCGGCAAAGTACGATCCTCCCAAGTCGTTGTCGGAGACGGGGCCGGTCGTACGTCTGGATTTCAACGAGTCGCCTTTCGGGCTATCCACCAATGCCCAGGCAGCCTTCGATGCGTTTTCGAGTGGGAATCGGTATCCGCCATTCGCCCAGGATGATCTGGTCGCGGCGATCGCTGGCTATGCTGGGGTGGAGCCAGCGCGGATCATGGTCGGAGCTGGCCTTGATGATGTCTTTGCCACGCTCGCGATCGCGACGATCGACCGCGGCGACGAGGTGATCATTTCCGATCCGACCTTCGGTGTGTACCGGGCGCTGTTTGGTGTCCATGGCGCCACGATGGTCGACGTGCCGCTTGGTCCCGCTCCGGATTTCACGCTGGATGTAGATGGCATCATCGCGGCCGTCAACGAGAAGACCAAGCTGGTCATCATCTGCAATCCAAACAACCCAACCGGTACGCTTTTCTGCAGGGACGATATCCGCCGGATCGTCGAGAACGTCGACACGCTGGTCGCCATTGACGAAGCCTATGCGGAATTCAGCGGCGCATATCATCTTGATCTGGCGAACGAATATCCCAATGTGGTGATCCTGCGCACACTCTCCAAGTTCGCTGGCCTGGCCGGCTATCGGGTTGGGTATGGAATCTTTCCGGAAGCGTTGATGCCCTGGATTCGACGCGCCGCTCCGGCGTTCTATAACGTCAGTGCCATTTCGGCGGCAGTCGCCATCGGTGCCCTGCAGGACGTGGATGAGCTGATGCAGAAGGTCGCGCTCCTCAACCAGGAACGCGACAGCCTGATCGCCAACCTCAACGAACTCGCCGGTGTCGAAGCCTATCCATCCTCCGCCAACTTCGTCCTGTTCAGCATTCCACCCGAAGCCGATCAGGCGATCACGGCTGCTCTGGCTGAAAACCGCATCTTCATTCGGCGATTCGGCGGATCGTTGGCCAACACCATTCGGGTCAGTATTGGCTCTCCGGAAGAAAATCGCCTCTTCCTCAATACGATTGCAGGTGCGCTGGAGCGAAGCGCTCACTGCGGGGAAGATGTGAACGGCTAACAGACATTCGCCGATGCCGCCGGGTGGAGCCTTTGCCTGCCTCACGTCACCACCTGGAAACCCGACTCCGTCAGGCATAATCTCCAGACGACATTCCTCAGTCTCAACCTCCGGAGCAAACAATGTCCGCCCCCCACTCCGCTCGTCAGGCCAGCATTTCCCGGGTAACCGGAGAAACGTCCATCACGTTATCCCTCGATCTGGATGGGACCGGGCAGGTGACCGCCGACACGGGCGTGCTGTTTCTCGACCATATGCTCCATGCCTGGGCCAAACATGCCCGTATGGATCTGGTCGTAAACGCCAGCGGTGACGCAGCCATGGATCCACACCATACCGTTGAGGATGTCGGCATCGCAGTGGGACAGGCGCTTAAGGCAGCGCTTGGTGATCGAGTGGGCATCGAGCGGTATGGATCGGCGTACGCTCCGCTCGACGAGGCACTCGCCCGCGTTGTCATCGACTGCTCCGGTCGCCCGTATCTCGAGTTCGTTGCTCAGATGCCTGAGCCAGTCATCGGCGCCGATTTTGCCTCGTCACTGGTCGAGGAGTTCTGGCGCGCGGTGGCGGTGAATGGCGGTCTCACCATCCATATAGACCTGATCCGGGCGCGTAATGCCCATCACGCGGCGGAGGCGATTTTCAAGGCAGCGGCAGTCGCTTCCCGCACTGCTTTCGCTGTCACCGCCCCGGCCGGATTCCTTCCCTCGACCAAGGGAGTGCTTGCATGATCGCCATCGTAGATTACGGCGCCGGAAATCTTCGCTCGATCCAGCGCGCCCTGAGTGCCGCTGGTGCCCAGTCCACCATCACCGCTGAAATCGATCACGTTCGTGCTGCCGACCGAATCGTTCTCCCCGGCGTCGGCAATGCCGCTGCCGCCATGAGTCGACTTCGCGACAGTGGCATGGCCGATCTGATCTCGGAACGCGCCCAGGCCGGTGTGCCACTGCTCGGTGTATGCCTTGGTATGCAGTTGCTGTTCGGTGAACAGGAGGAGGGACCCACCACTGGGCTCGGATTGCTCGAAGGTGAGGTTCGTTCGCTGCCAGAGGATCGAAAGGTGCCACAGATGGGGTGGAACCTTGCCGAGTTCACGGCTCACGCTCCTCTGGCCAGCCTGCAACCGGCCTATTTCTACTTCGTGCACTCGTACATCGTGCATCCAGCAGATCCCGCCGCTATTGCGGCCGAAACCAATTACGGAGTGCGGTTTCCCAGCGTAGTGGCGCGGGACAACGTGTGGGGTTTCCAGTTCCATCCCGAAAAGAGTGGTGACGACGGTCTCGCACTGGTCAGGACCTGGGTTGACTGGGCGTCGTGACCGATGAGATCTGCCTCAGTTGGAGCCAGGCTCTCGCATCACCACTCATGATCCCGATGCTGCGCCCTGCGGATCGGGGCAAGATATGACCCACGACTCTTTCTTTGTCGACTGCCAACCCAAGGACCTCGGTGCACCGTGATAATCTACCCCGCAATTGATCTCCGCGATGGCAAGGCAGTTCGCCTTGTCGAAGGAGACTTTGACCGTGAAACCGTTTTTGATGCCGACCCGGTCGAGGCAGCACTTCGCTGGCAGGCCGCTGGCGCCAGCTGGATTCACCTTGTGGATCTCGATGGTGCTCGCGACGGTATTCGCGCCAATGCATCCACCATCGAGCGCATCCGGAAAGCGGTAGACGTGAAGCTGCAGCTCGGGGGCGGTATGCGGGATCTCCCCAGCCTCAGCGAGGCGCATGATTCCGGCATTGACCGGATGGTGATCGGCTCGGCGGCCATATCCAACCCCGAACTGGTTCAATCCGCCGTGCAGGCGTTCGGGTCAGCCGTTGCTGTCGGCATCGACGCACGGAAAGGTCAGGTTGCGACTCGAGGCTGGCTCGAGCAGACCACGGTTTCGGCTGTTGACCTGGCCAGGACCGTCGCGCAGCAGGGAATCGAGCACATCATTTTTACCGACATCGCCCGTGATGGGCGCCTTGAGGGGCCCAATCTCACTGCCCTCGAGGAGTTGATTGCGGCCACACCGGCTCGCATCATCGCTTCGGGTGGAGTGTCCTCATTGGACGATATCGTCGCCATTCGGAAATTGCGTGCCGCAGGTGCAATTATTGGAGCGGCCCTGTATCACCGTCAGATTGACCTCCCCGCAGCGCTCGCTGTCGCCGCAGAAGCGGAGGTAGCCCAGTGAACGGTACCAGCAACCTCACCCAGCGCGTGATTCCCTGTCTCGATGTAACCGGCGGTCGAGTGGTAAAAGGGGTTGAATTCGTCAACCTCCGGGACGCAGGTGATCCGGTCGAAATGGCAGCCATCTACAACCAGGAAGGAGCCGACGAGCTTGTCTTCCTCGATATCACGGCTTCGTCCGACAGTCGAAGCACGATGGTGGATGTCGTCCAGCGGACAGCCGATCAGGTGTTCATTCCCTTGACGGTTGGTGGAGGTATTCGCACCGTCGAGGATATTCGTGCGCTGCTATCGGCCGGAGCGGACAAAATTTCGATCAATACTGCCGCCCTCGCGCGGCCGGAGTTGATCACAGAGGGTGCCGACATGTTCGGCACGCAATGCATCACTGTGGCGATTGACGCTCGAGCGGTGGAATCGGGCCGATGGGAGGTGTTCACGCATGGTGGACGTCGGTCGACTGGCATCGACGCGGTTGAGTGGGCAGCCCGTGCGGCCGAGTTGGGCGCCGGGGAGGTCCTGCTGACGTCCATGGATCGTGATGGAACGCTTGCTGGTTACGATTTGCCGCTACTTGAAGCGGTGTCGGCAGCAGTCAACGTTCCTGTTATTGCTTCCGGTGGCGCAGGAAATCTGGAGCATTTTGCCGAGGCCCTGGAGCCGGGGCGAGCCGATGCCGTGCTGGCTGCCTCACTCTTTCACTTTGGTACGCTGAGGGTCGCGGAAGTGAAAGACTACCTGGCTGAACGCGGAATTCCCGTTCGCCGCGGAGGAGTTTCGTGACCGAGATTGGCACCCTTCCAATCCATTTTGGACCCGATGGTCTCGTGCCGGCGGTGATCGTCGAGGCGGCAACCGGGTCGGTGCTGATGGTTGGGTTCATGAACGAACTTGCCCTCGAACGCACGCGCGAAACTGGGTTTGTCCACTACTGGAGCCGCTCAAGACAACAATTGTGGAAAAAAGGTGAGACGTCAGGGCATCTCCAGGAAGTTGTCTCCATCGCGGTGAACTGCGAATTGAACACTCTGCTCATCGAGGTCATTCAGCAGGGAGCTGTCTGCCATGACGGCTATCCAACATGCTTTTACCGGCAACTCGAGCCTGACAACTCGTTGACGCTCATCCGCGACCGGTGGTTCGATCCGGCCGATGTTTATGGTGAGGGGACAGGTATTGCCGACCTCACCAGGCGGTGGTGGGGCGCCTACGAGTTTCTCAAGAGCCATGACCTCGAAGCCAGTTCAGGCACGTCTCGGCTGCTACGATCGTCCGCGGATCGCGTCACTGCCCGCATTTGCGACGAACTGCGGGAGTTGGCAGGAGCGCTTGATGGCACGCACCGTCACGTCGATCTGACGTCTGACGTCGAACTCGAAGGGGGGCAGGTCTGTTACTGGGTGGCATTGCGGTGTATCCGCGACGGGATTCACTGGGATGCCGTTCGCCCGGACAGGGCACTCGCGGCATCGGGTGGGGTGGCCGAATCGGCCAGCAGCACGATAGCCAGATTGCTTCGGCGCGAAGCGGATCTATGGGAAAACGGTGCCGGCCTGGATGTGGGGGCGCTTGCGCACGGTACCCTGGCACTGGTGACCGGTGCCTGCGTCGCGGCGGGCGTTGATCCGAAATCGCTGATCGTCGCCGACTTGAACGAGCTCCGGACGCGCCGCTATCTCGAACAGTATTTTGGTGCGCCAAGTGAAGCGAGTCCGGTATGACCGATGACGGCATTCGCCCCGTGAACCGCCTGTGGACACCGTGGCGGATGGCGTATGTTGGCGGCGAGCAGAAATCGTCGGATTGTGTTTTCTGTGCTGCTGCGGCAGGAGAAGACGACGTGACGTCGCTTGTACTCCACCGTGGTGAGTACTCTTTCGTTATTCTGAACCTTTTCCCCTACAACACGGGCCACCTCATGGTCGTGCCCTATGAGCACGTCAACGATCTTGCCATGCTTGCCCCTGAGGCACGCACCGAGCTGGTCGAACTCACCGCCTCCTTTACGGCCGGGCTTCGGTTCGTCATGGGGTGTGAGGGGCTCAACCTCGGCATGAATCTGGGATCGGCGGCGGGAGCTGGAATCGCCGACCATCTCCATCAACACCTGGTCCCTCGCTGGATTGGCGATGCAAATTTCATGCCGCTGGTCGGTGGAACGAAGGTGCTGCCCGAGTTGCTGCCGGCAACGTACGGAAAGCTCCGCTCCGAGATCGTTCGTCAGAAGTCGGGTGCGGATCGCACAACCGTTGTGCTCGTCAATCCCAATGGACGGTCGATCTATCTCGATCGGGGCCGTCTGGCGCGCGTTCCGCTCACGAACGAAGAACCGGTCTGGCGCTCCGTGGTCCGCACGCTCCGGCCAGTGGCGGCGTCTCTCTCGCTTCTGGGTTGGGCCGGAAGCGCCTCTACACGGCAGGACGATGGCAGCACGCCGGTTCTTGCCGTCCAGATCATGCCGTCTCCGGAGTCGCATTTCACCGAGGTGCCAGTCCCGCCCGTGTCTTCTCAACTCGTTTCGATTGATGATCGAGCCGCAGTTGACGCCGCGTTGACTCGATTTACCTGAGGCACGAGTTTGGCCGATGCCGGTTGACCAAAATCCCGGGCTTCGACCAATCGTTTCCTGGGGCCACTCGAATATGCACTCGAATCGGCCATGAGGCTGGTGGTTATCGTTGTCGCGTTCACACCATTGGCTGCCTGAAGTCCAGAGAACAGCTATAAAGTGGTCAGTTCTTTCCTTCCACCTACCCGATGCGGTGGGTACGCCATCGATGCAGGCTGCGTATGCTCATCAGTCGCAGTGAGCTTGCACATGGGAAGCGTTAAGCGAAAGGAGGACCACGAGTGGAAACAATCCGGCAGGTATTCGACTTTCTAGGTGAACGACCTGAGCAGTTCACCCGCCTGCTGGAGGCTCATGTGCGCCTCAGCCTTACCGCGCTGGTGGCAGCGCTGCTCCTGTTCGTTCCGGTTGGTATCGCGTGTGCTGGTTCAACTCGGGTAGGAGGCACCATCGTTGGTGCCTTGTCGACAATTCGGGTTGTCCCTTCGCTGGCTCTCATCCTCTTGCTGTATCCCTGGTTGGGACTGGGCTATGTCCCGGCCGTGGTTGCCCTGACGATGCTGGCCGCCCCTCCGCTTCTTCAGAACACCTACGCTGGCATGCGCCAGGTGGAACCAGCAGTGCTGGAGGCCGCCACAGGGCTGGGTATGAACTCACGCCAGCGCTTCTTGCGCGTTCAATTGCCGCTGGCACTTCCGGTGATCGTGGCTGGCGCCAGAACGGCGGCGGTAGAGATCATTGCCAGTGCTACGCTGGCGTCACTGGTTGGGGTAAGAACGTTTGGGCAATGGATCGTCACTGGCATCTCGTTGCTTGACACGACGTATCTCCTCGCCGGTGCGCTCTCGGTCATGCTCCTCGTTCTCGCCGCAGAGGTCCTGCTGGGAAGCTTGGGGTATTTCATTTCGCCAAAGGCCTGATCCAGATCACGTTCGCCCCTGGATGAACGCGCCTGCTGATGCTTTTGAGCTTAGGAGCCCTCATGACCATTTCTCGACGCTCAGTACTCAAGTCCGCACTTGCCGCGCCGATGGCCACCGCGCTGGTGGCTGCAACGGGCACCAACCTGCTCGCACAGGACGACACCGTGACGGTCGGTTCCAAGGATTTCACCGAGCAGTTCATTCTGGGCAACATGTACCTTGCCATTTTGGAGGACATGGGCATTCCCACCAGTGACGCGCTCAACCTCGGTGGCACGCAGATCGCCCAGCAGGCCCTTGTCAGCGGAGAGATTTCTCTCTATCCCGAATACACCGGCACTGGGTTGACGGAAGTTCTCGGGTTGAGTGTCGAAGATGCGTCCGGTGGCATGGCGTCCCCTGAGGCCAGCCCGGTGGCTGAACCAGTGGGAGACCTGTCCACCGCTGTCTACCAACTGGTGAAGTCCGAGTACGAGCAGCAGTTCGGACTCATCTGGCTCGCGCCTTCTCCAGCCAACAATACCCAGGCGTTGGCGGTCAAGCGCTCCTTCTCCGAAGACACCGGCATCACCACCATTTCGCAACTCGCCGCTCAGGCTGGTGACTACACGATCTCGGCACCAGCCGATTTCCCGGAGCGGGAAGACGGTCTCCTCGGCCTGGAGCGTGTCTACGGTGAGGGATTCGCCGAGATCGACGTGCTCCCGGTGGCGCCAGGCTTGAAGTATCAGGCCCTGCTGGACGACGAGGCCCAGGTGGTGCTGGCGTTTGGCACCGATGGCCAGATCGCGGGTTACGATCTGGTGGTTCTTGAGGATGACCTCAGCCTGTGGCCACCGTACAACGTCGCCCCGGTTGTGCGACAGGAGGTGCTCGACATGTATCCCGACATCGCCGAGCGCTTCGATGCAGTGACGACGAGCCTGACCGATGAGGTGCTTTCCGGTCTCAACTGGCTCGTCGATGGCGATGACAAGCAGGACCCGGACGAGGTGGCGCGAACCTACCTGACCGACAACGGATTCATCGGCGGGTAGTGGCATTCTGAAACGACAGAGTGGGTGCCGTCATCAGGCACCCACTCTGTCGTTCTGAGCATCAGGGCGTGTTGATGTCGCAGAAGCAATCGGGCCAGCTCGAGGATGAACAGTCTCAAGGGAGCCGCATCGAGTTTTTCGATGTTCACAAGGTCTATGCCGGAAATGACAAAGGGCAGACGGCGCGACCAGCAGCGATCGATGGAGTATCACTCACGATCGAGCCGGGAGAGTTTGTGGTTCTTCTGGGACCCTCTGGCTGCGGCAAGACAACGCTCCTCAAATTGATCAACCGTCTTATCGAGCCAGATTCAGGACGTATCGAGATCGACGGGGCGGATACGCATGGCCGCTCAGCGGTTGAGCTTCGCCGCGGCATCGGATACGTCATTCAGCAGAGCGGCCTGTTTCCGCACATGCGAGTGCGGGATAACGTCGGGGTGGTGCCCTCACTTCTCAAATGGCCGAAAGCGCAGACACGGCAACGCGTCGACGAATTGCTCGATCTGGTTGGACCTCCACCAGCAAGCTATGCCAATCGCTATCCGACGCAGCTCTCCGGCGGTGAGCAGCAACGCGTAGGAC
>JAEZJB010000315.1 GCA_023415845.1 Chloroflexota bacterium
GTGTCCTGGTCATCCCAGTAACCTGGCTCGGCGGAGCGACGCTCAAGGTCGTCTACTTCGCGCTGGTCACTGGCGAGGTCAAAGTCGCCCCCTTACCAGCTCAATGCGTTCAATGGTCTCCTGAAGAGACCGCGTAACGTCGTCACGGGTGGCCATGGGTGGTCCTTCCTGATCAAATGCGTGGTCGATTCCCCGTATTACAGGGATCTCGCTGGATTGAATGATACGAAAGAGTGGCGGCTCCAGGCGGCGAGGCGACTGGCGAGATGAGGAGTTACCAGACGTCCTCGCCGACGAGCTTGTCGTAAATGGCCTGCAGTTGCTCGTCGGAGAAGAACTGGATGGTGAGCGAGCCGCTGCGACCGTCTCCGTCCCGTTTGAGGGCAACTCGCGTACCGAGGGCCGAGCGAAGGCGATCTTCGAGCCGAACTTCGTCGGCGTGGCGGGGTTTGGGAGCGGGTGTGGTGTTTGCCGACCGTTCGTCCCATCGGCGAACGAGGGCCTCGGTCTGGCGGACGTTGAGATTCTCGTCGATGACCATCCGCAAAAGGGTTAGCTGGTCGGCGGTGGAGGTGAGCCCGAGGATGGCTCGAGCGTGGCCTTCGGTGATTTCCTCACTGGCCAGGGCGGCCTGCACCTGGTCGGGCGCCTGCAGCAACCGGAGCGTGTTGGCGACGGCGGCACGGGAGCGCCCGACCCGGTTGGCGACATCGGTTTGGGTCAGGCCGAACTCGTCGATGAGCTGCCGGAACGACGCAGCTTCCTCAAGGGGACCGAGGTCAGCGCGGACGACGTTCTCGATGATGGCGAGTTCGAGCATTGCCTGGGGAGCAGCCTCGCGGACCACGACTGGCACCCGGTTCAGGCCTGCGAGTTGAGCCGCTCGCCAGCGGCGCTCGCCAGCAATCAGGACATATCGACTTCCGTCTTCGCCCGGGGTGACGATCAGCGGCTGGACGAGACCGTGGATGCGAATCGAATCAGCCAGGTCCTGCAACTTTTCCGGGTCCATCACCGAGCGAGGCTGGTAGGGATTGGGAGAGATGCGGTCGATCTCGACTTCCGACGTTGCGGGAGCGGTCGTGCGTTCGCTGGCGAGGTCTGATGGCGTGGTTGGGATGAGCGATTCCAACCCACGACCAAGCCCTCCGCGACGCGCGCGGGCGGGACGACCGGCAGGTGGATTGGACGAAGGGTCAGACACGAGGCATTCCGTTGATGGCGACCAGAGCAGCCAGGCCGGACAATTCGGCAGGTTCGCGCCACCAGTCTACACCGATAGCGATGCCGTTCCGGCCATCGGAAATGGGGTGGCATGGAAACGTGGCGGATATACTTCGCGATGGACGCGGGCAGCGGTGCCGCAGATCCCTCAGCTCCGGCTGATGCCGAAACTCACCCGCCGAGATCAATCACGGCGCGAGGCCTCCCTTCTCCCATGACTGATGCCATCGTTGCACTCATTTCAACGGCAATCCTGATTGCCGCGGTCTACGGTCTTGTCTACTGGGCTGACCGGGCGCGGACGGACCGATCGGCAATCGTCGGGATTTACCTGCTGTTTGGATTGCCGGCCGGCTTGCTGACTGTGGCCGGTGCGGCATTGATGACGACGACCGACCTGGCGGAGGGACCGTTCATCCTGGCCAGTGGTATCGCGTTCATGGTTCCGTTGCTGTCGCCCGTCCGCAAGTTGCTGGCGCGATTCACGCCGATGGACCCGGACTCGCCGATCGACCTTTGTGGGCTCGCGATCATCCTGTTCGTGACCTCGTTCCTGACGATTGCCGCGGTGCAGAGTGGTCCTGCGGATGTGGAGAGTGGGGCGGACTCGCTCGGAAGCAACTTCTTCTGGCTGGCGCTGAACGCGGCAACCTTCGTGGCGATCGCCTACGTTTCGGTGGGGTACCGAATCTACCGGACAGGCGAAGAAGCGACCCGCCGGCTCGGCCTGACGGTGCCAGACCTGAAGACGATTGCGATCAGCGTGGCGCTGGTGGTGCCAGCCTTCATCATTTCGATGATTGGATCGGCATTGACCGTCGCCTTCCAGCCGGACGTGGTCGACAATCTCGAGCAGACCATGGACCAGATGACGACCGGGCTCGACAACCCGATTGGGGCGATCATGATCGGGTTGTCTGCGGGTGTCGGTGAGGAAGTGCTGGTGCGGGGAGCGATCCAGCCACGGTTCGGGATCGTGATTTCGGCATTGTTCTGGACCGTGCTCCATATCCAGTACGACGTCTCGTTCGTGACGGCCTCACTGTTCGCCCTTGGCATCATGTTCGGCTTTCAGCGAAAGTACCTCGGAACAACATCGGCCATCATCACGCATGCGCTCTACAACGTGTTTGTGGTGCTCCTGCAGACCGCGATCTCCTGATCGGGCGGCCGGGGTTTCCATCGACCAGCATCGTCCGATTGCTCCTTCGTCGTGAACCTGCCGAGGTGCCTGCCAGATGAAGATTTCCGAGATTCGTGACCTCGATGGCCCCAACATTTTCCTGCTCCAGCCGGCAATCAAGCTGGAGATCGACATGGAGGAAGAGGAGCCGCAGGCAGCCGAAGCGCGGGCACAAGCGTTCGCCCTCGGCGAGTCCGATGGAGTGGAGATCTCGCTGGTGCCGATGACGCCATCGAGGGTGATGACGCTGCTCGAGGAAGTCGTCAACGTGCTGCACGACAGGGTTGCCCCGCCGCGGCCAACTGTCACCTCACGTGAGATGGAAGCCCCGTTCCACCATGCCCTGGCTTTCTCCTGGTCTCATCGCAGCTTCGGCAAGGGCGTGGCCAAGATTGCCTATGAGATCGTGGCGGGTGCCGAAGTCGATACTAATGCCGCAATCGAGCGGCTGCGGGGCATTCTGACCGAGGACGAGGACCAGGCGCCCGAGATGGTGACCGACATCGACCGGCGGTTGCCGATCGTGGGGATCACCGGGACGAACGGCAAAACGACGACAACCCGTCTGCTCTCCTCGATCATGATGCACGCGGGGAAGCGGGTTGGATGGACATCCTCGGCAGGGGTCTACATCCAGGGCGAGTGCGTGCTGGACGGGGACTTTACCGGTCCGGCCGGGGCGGCACGCGTGTTCGAGGAGACCGATCTCGACGTTGGGGTGCTGGAAACGGCCCGGGGCGGCATCCTGCTGCGGGGTCTTGGTTACGAGTCGAACGATGTGTCGGTGGTGACCAACATCTCGGCCGACCACCTTGGGCTGCACGGTGTGTATTCGGTCGAAGAATTGGCGCGGGTCAAGCAGGTGGTGACGAAAGTGACCCGGCCGGACGGGATGGTGGTGCTCAACGCCGGGGACCCGCTCGTGCTGGGGATGCTCGACGGGATCCGGGCGCGGGCGTTTCTGATCGGGCGGGACGGTGGCAATCCGGCGATCAGGGAGCACCTGGCAGACGGTGGCTGGGCGCTGTGGGTGGAGCGGGACCATGTGAAGTTCGGCCGGGGTGAAAAGGTCGAGGTGTTGACCGACATCAACGACATCCCGATTGCCTATGGCGGCCGAGCGGTCCACATGCTCGAGAACGCGCTCTGTGCGGCGGCCGCAGCCCTGGCCCTGGGACTGGACAAGGACCAGGTCGCGAGTGGGCTGGCCTCGTTCCGGAATGAGCTGGACCAAAACCGGGGCCGGCTGAACGTCTTCCAGGTCAACGATGCGACCGTCATCGTGGATTTTGCCCACAACTTCGCGGGTCTGCGGCACCTGCTGACCCTGGCACGTTCGTTTACGAGCGACGGCGGGAAGCTGATGGCGGTTGTGGGATCGGCTGGCGACCGTCCGGATGAGGCGTTGGAGGAACTCGGTCAGATCGGGGCGACCGACGCCGACATCGTGATTGTGAAGGACACACAGAAGTACCTGCGAGGCCGGGAGCCTGGGGAGATTCCGGCGGTGATCCTTCGCGGCACAACGGCTGCCGGTGTGCCAGATCCGCCACAGGTGGAGGGTGAGTTCGCTGCCTTCGAGTGGGGGATGGATCATCTCGAGGCGGGGGATGCGCTGGCGATCATGTGCATCGAGGAGTTCGACCGGATCGTGGAGGCTCTGGAAGCGTTGGGAGCCAGGCCCGCCTAGTGGCGATCGGTATCGCAGTCCGGGTGGAAGACAGGCGCTTGATTTCGTCTGGATCTCCTGATTCTCGATCGCGGCGAGTCTCCCCTTGAAGATGCCGCTGAGATTCACCTTGTGGCGCTCGTTCCAGGTGCATTTTCACCGGATTGCTGTGATCTAGGTTTCCAGGGCCAGCGGTTGCTGGGTTTCGTGGGCCCAGGTGACGCCTTCAATGCCGAGCAATGCCCGCTTGATTTCGGGGCCGCCGGTATACCAGCCCATGGCGCCACTGGACAGGATGACCCGATGACAGGGAATGATCACGGGGATCGGGTTGCGACCAAGGGCATTGCCAACGGCGCGTGATGCGCCCGGCCGGCCGATGTCCCGTGCAACGTCGCCATAGGTCCAGACCTTGCCGTAGGGGATCTGGCGGGACGATTTCAGCACGCGGCGGGTGAAATCGGAGATGCCGCGGAGATCAACGGGGACGTCGAACTGTTGGCGGCGGTGGGCGAAATAGTCCTGCAGTTCCGCGGCGACGTCAGCGACGGCGTCCTGGCGTTCGTAGACCAGAAAGCCCCGGTTCTCGAGATCGCGCAGCTTTTCGTACACGTCCTGCTCGGCGAGATAACTGATGTCGGCGACGCCCTCGTCGCTGATGCCGAGGAGGATGTCGCCGACGGGTGACTCCATGTAGCCGTAGCGGAGGCTTGAAAGGCCCAACCTGGTGACCGGCGGGGCCATGATGCCAGCGTCGCCGGAGGCGAGCAGCGAATCGCATTCCTCGAGCGTGGAGCAGACCTCCTCATAGGCGTTGAGCAGGTTGGCACAGTAGGAGCAGGTGAGGGTGTGACTGCGGACCCAGGCTTCGTCCGGTGGGGCCAGATCACCAATGACCAGATCGGGCATGGCTGTTTCGGCCAGGTCGCAGGGATCGACTCCTTCGGACGAGAGACGGGCGAGGTGTTCGGGGATGAGCGGTGCTTCGTGAACTTCGGATTCGGTGCAGGCGCAGGTCGTTGGCAGGAGCATATCTGGTTCGGTGTCGTTGGTGGTGGTCGAGGCTGGGCGAGATTGTTGGTTCTGATTCATGGCTCAGGCCTCGATGCGATGCGAGAAAGCACCGCGGAGCTTGGTGAGGGCTTCATGGACGTTGGCTCGCGCGGCGGCCTCCGAACAGTTCAGGACGCCGGCGATATCTGCATATGAGAGCTCGTGATGCTTGCGGAGCACCAGGGCGACCCGTTGCTTTGGAGGGAGGCAACCCACGAAGCGCTCGACCTCCTGCAACAGGTCTCGCGCGTCGAGTTGGCGGGCCTGATCGGGAGCGGGCGCCGAAAGGGTGTCGGCGAGGACATCGTTCATCGGCGAGACCCGGCCGTGCTTGCGGCGGTCGCTGATCCAGGTATTGGAGCAGATGCGATAGAGCCAGGCGCGATGGTTGGCATCGGCCGGCAATCGATCAAATGCCCGGTACGCCTTCATAAGCGTTTCCTGATAGAGATCGTCGGCATCGGTGCGATTGCCGGCGAGCTGACACGCGAAGCGAAAAATCTCGTCACCATGTCGCTCCACGATAACGGTGAAGAGTGGAGGGGTGATGGCTGCGGTTGCTGCACGACGCCGAGGGCCAGGACTGTAGCGACTGGTGTCCGTCACGGAAGCGCTTTCCTCGTGAAGAGACGACACGTGGGCCAAATCCGACTCCGTCATGAACGGCTGGAAGGTTCGGCTCTCATGTAACGTGGTTGGGGCGCACCTGTGAGATGCACCCCGAACGACCAGTCTGCCTGCGGAACCGGTCAGTTGGTGACCGGCTTTCGCTCCCCTTCGCGACGTTCCCAGCCGACGGCAAAGAGTGGCAGGAAATTGCTGGTCTGATAGGGATGCTTGTCGAATTCCTGCCAGTTGAGATCGGTGCCGAGGCCGGGGCCATCGGGAATCTGCAGGCGACCATCGACCACCTGAGCGGGGTTGGTGACCAGGTCGTGCTCCCAGGAGACGTTGAACTCGTCGAAGAGTTCCTGGGTGAGGAGGTTGGGGCAGGAGGCGCTGATCTGGATGCAGGTGGCGGTCGAGATTGGACCCTGGGCGTTGTGCGGAGCGACGACCCCGTAGAAGGCGTCGGCCATGGCGCAGACCTGGCGGGTGCGCCAGATGCCGCCCATGTTGCCGGGTTCGGGCTGGATGATGTGGACCGCGTTGTGCGCCAGGAGTTCGGCGTGCTGGTGAACGCTGGAGTAACTCTCGCCGGTGGCGACCGGGACATTGATCTTGCGAGCGACTTCGACGGTGGCGGCGATGTTCTGGTGGGCGGTCGGTTCCTCGAACCAGGTAGGTTCGTATTCGGCTATTGCGTCGCCGACCCAGACGGCTTCCGAGACCGAGAACCGGCTGTGACCCTCGATCATGATCTGGACATCGGGACCGACCTGCTCGCGGACCGCGCGGACGATGTCGATGGAGAGATGACGGTCCTCCGGTGACATCGTGCGCCAGGCGGCGCCGAAGGGATCGAACTTGAGCGCGCGGTAGCCCTTGTCCATCACCAGTTGCGCCCGCTCGGCGAATGACTCAGGGGTGCGCGGACCGGCATACCAGCCGTTTGCGTAGGTGGGGAGCGACTCATGGTAGCGGCCACCGATGAGGTCATAGATGGGGCGGTTGGTGGCTTTGCCAATGATGTCCCAGCAGGCGACCTCGATGGCGGCAACGGCATTCATGTGAATCTGGCCGCCTTCGGTGTAGAGGTCGCGGGACATGCGCTGGAGGATGGTTTCGATCTGGAATGGATCGAAGCCTTCGTAGCGGGTAGCCAGTTCGTGGATGGCGGCTTCCGTGGTTTTGGCAAAGCCGTTAATGGTGCCTTCGCCTATGCCATAGAGACCGTCGACGTCGGTGTCGAGCCGAACGAAGAGCCAGTTCTTCCAGGGGTTGCCGACGATGTAGGTCGTGGCGCGCGTGATCCGCATGGCAAAGATCCTTCCCGTTCGCTTCTGCCGGTAACCGATTGATGGGCCAATATTCCGGCTTTTCGGCGGCGATGTCACGCTCGTGCACTTGGGACCCGAAGGGTGATGGTTGGGGATTGCACCCGGGATCGGCCCGAAACCGTCCGCACGAATTCATAAATTCATTAATTCGCGTTTCGTTGATTCCATGGGCGTTTTGGGGAGGTATTTCATGCGATTTATTGCGAATTCATGCGGAACTTGCGCAATTTTCCGAGAGCAGCACGTAACTGACGGCTGCCGGTTGCCGACCAGAAAGAGGTGAACGGCACGCTCCCTGCACCTGAAGGAGCGTGCCGCCGGGCCAGATATTGAAAGGCTCTACCTATCGTACGCATCAAGACGGCAAAATCGCGCCACGATCCGGCAGATTACCCGTCCGGACACATCCGAGACGTGGCGGGCACCGACTGGAGCGGAGGATTGGTGGACTAGATCAGTCCTGCGTCGTGGATGGCCGCCTCGCCGATGGAGCCGATGAGGGCATCTGTCGCATAGGCGTCACGGACGTTCTGCACCATGACGGCGGTGACGACCTCCCCGGCAGGGCTGGCGAAGACTCCG
>JAEZJB010000326.1 GCA_023415845.1 Chloroflexota bacterium
ATCGAAAACGCAATCTCGGTGGCAGTCCGCTGCGCCGATGTTGATCTTGTCGGCGGAATTGAACGTCGACTGGTGCCGATTCCAACCACCGCATCGGCCTGAGCAACGTACCAACCCACAAGTCCAGGATCCCAATGCCAGGAGGCGGCTTCCGTATCAGGAGCCGCCTCATCTTGATGCTAGGAAACCTACCGGTACCGGATTACACCACCGAGCGCTTGAGCTGCGTCCCTGGCCGGAACACGGGGCTCTTGCGGGCCTCGATCGTCATTGGGTCGCCGGTCTGGGGATTACGTCCCTGCCTCGACGAGCGCTCAACAACCTTGAAGGTGCCGAATCCACTAATGGCGACTTCATCTCCGTCGGCCAATGCCCGTTCGATGGACTCGAAAACGGCGTTCACGGCACGGGTAGCTGCTGACTCGCTCGAATCGGTCGCCTCAGCCACAGCGCGCACAAGATCCTGCTTGCGCATGATGTTCGTACCCCCTTTTGTGACGAAGCGCTTCGGTGCGACGAAGTTGAAGCCACGTCACGGGTATGGTTCTCGCGGGTATCCCGATTGGCAAATGACATGATCCCTCATCACGTCTTCGTCAAATCGGACCGATCAATGAAGGCTTTTACCCAACCGTCGCTGCCGAGCTGCCTCAAGGACCAAGTGTGATCCTGCCACGCCAGCATTCAGACTTTCAAGCTTCCTGGCGAGCGGAATGCGTACGTATGTGCCAGTTCCTGCCCGAAGTGGCTCGTTTAGGCCGTGCGCTTCCCCGCCAATGACAATGGCACAGGATGGCGTGTAGTCAACCTCATCGTACTCATGAGGTCCATCAGCGTCGGCGAGCACCACCAAATCGACGTCGGCGAGCCTCGTCTTGATCTCATTTATTGGCAGTGAACGCAATGACACCAGGAAGTGAGCGCCCATCGCTGCCCGAACGCACTTCGGATTGAACGGATCCACTGACTCCGGAGAGATGATGAACTCCGTCACGCCGGCGCCAGCCGCAGAACGAATCAAGGTACCCATGTTACCGGGGTCACGGACACCATCGGCGATCAGAATAAGATCCTTCGTCCACACATCAAACCGCGGGGTGTCGACAAGGTCATCCATGCCAAATACGCAAACTACAGGCTGAGGATGCGGGACGTCGGACAGCGACTCGATAACGGCCGGTGACGCCATACGCACTTGAAACCTGGTACTCCATTGGTCATGGAGAGACCAGCCTTCTGGATCGTCGCGCAGGTAGATTGCCTGCGGATTCGATCCCGATCCAATGGCGTCGGATACAGCCCGCACCCCTTCGACGAGAAACGCTCGCTCCTCGATTCGGCCTTTACGGCGGAGGAGCGAGCGTGCTCGCTTCACGGCTGGATTGTGGAGGCTGGAAATGACCGTAACAGACGGCGTTTCTGCCAAGCCTCGACTCCTGCTATGCCTGCGCTGGAATGGCCTGCTTGGCCACGGTAGCGAGAGCGGCGAAGGCATCGGCGTCCCGGACGGCAAGATCGGCAAGCATCTTGCGGTCGACAACGACACCAGCGAGGTTCAGTCCGTGGATCAGCTGGCTGTAAGGAAGGCCGTTCAGGCGGCTGGCGGCGTTGATGCGCTGAATCCACAGGCGTCGCATATCGCGCTTGCGATTGCGGCGGTCGCGATAGGCGTACTGCAGCGATCGCATGAGTGATTCATGCGCGCGCTTGTACAGGCGGTTACGAGTACCGCGATGCCCCTTGACCTGGAGAAGAACCTTGCGATGTCGGCGGTGAGACGTGACACCGCGCTTGATACGAGCCATTGGTGATGTCCTGTTCTGCTAGCGGCCAGGTCAACGCGTTGACCCTGTTGAGCCGGTTTGCGTTGAAACGTATTAGTCGCCGTTCGGCAGGAGTCGCTTGACACGAGGCACAGTGGTCTCGTTCATCACGAGCATTCGATCGAATTCCCGCTTCACGCGAGGAGCCTTCTTGCGTCGAAGGTGGCTCTTGCCGCCCTTCGCCCGCATGATCTTGCCCGTCGCGGTGATCTTGAATCGCCGCTTCGCGCCCTTATGCGTCTTCAGCTTGATCTTGTTGCCCATTGGGCGCTTCCTCTCGTTCCGCTCCAGCGGCCCGGGTTCGGCTCGGAGCCAGGATCATCGTCATGGTCCGCCCCTCCATCCGTGCCGGCTGCTCTACCGTACCGTGATCCTGTAATTGTGCGGACAACTGATCGAGCAGATCGCGACCGAGTTCCGGATGGGTGATTGATCGCCCACGGAACAACACGGTCAACTTCACCTTGTCACCGGCGTCCAGGAACTTGCCTGCCTGGCGCCCCTTGGTTTCAAGGTCAGCCTTCCCGATTTTCGGCTCAACACGAACCTCCTTGAGGCGGGTCACGTGTTGATGCTTCTTGGACTCCCGCTCCTTCCGGCTCTGTTCGTACCGGAATTTGCCATAGTCCATTAGCCTGCACACCGGCGGGGAGGCATTTGGTGCCACCTCAACCAGATCGAGGCCTCGCTCCCGCGCCATTTCAAGCGCTTCGCGAGTCGGGATGATACCGATCTGCCGTCCTTCGTCATCAATGAGTCTGACTTCGCGGATCCGAATTCTCTCGTTTACGCGAGTCTGCACTGGTCTGGAAATAGCTCGCCTCCTGAACTGCGGGCACTTCGTGCTGGACACGCAAAAAGCGTCGGCTCCAATGTCCGACGACCTGCCAGCAACGACACCGGTTAAGGATACCACAACGTCGAATTCACGGCTTGCCGGTTGGGTTACCCTGCTACCTGACGCTCAGTATTTTTCGGGCATTGATCTCGTCGATGCGGAGTTGCTCTACCAATGCGTCCACACTCGGAAAGTTCGAGTCTGGTCGCAGGCGCGCGATAAAGTCGGTGTGGATCGTGCGACCGTAGAGGTCTCCCTCGAAATCGAGGAGATTGGTCTCGATCTGTCGGGCACCTGTGTTCAGGGCAGGCCGCGTGCCGATGTAGGTCATCGCCCAATGCGCACTCGCACCGTCCTCGATCGTCGCCAATGTGGCGTAAATCCCGTCTGGCACGGCCACGATCTCCGTCGGCGGCTCCACATTTGCGGTCGGAAAGCCGATGGTTCTTCCGATCTGCGCTCCACGAATGACTTCGCCCGAAACACGATAGGGATATCCGAGGAGGGATTCTGCCTGGTCGACACGCCCTTCCATCACCAACTGTCGGATTCGACTGCTGCTCACGACGTCACCATCGAACTCTCGTCGGGGAACAGCGACCAACTCGAATCCAAGGTCCTGTCCGATAGCGGTCAGGCGTGGAATGTCACCCATACGATTTCGACCAAGGGCGAAAGCTTCGCCGACCCAGACCTCTCGGGGATGGGTCGCTTCCACCAGGTGACCGAGAAAGGTCTCCGGCGATTCCATCATGAGCTCATGCGTGAACGGGACAACGACGACATCGTCCACGCCAGTTGCCCATAGCCGCCTCAGCTTCTCCGGGGCGGTGTTGAGCCGTCCGCGAAATGACTCAGGTCGGATCACCTGGGCCGGATAGGGCTCGAATGTGACCGCGAGCATTGGGATGCCCAGCTCCCTGGCGCGCGCACCAGCAGACGACAAGAGGTACTGGTGACCGAGGTGAACGCCATCGAACGTCCCGATCGACACAATATGTTCGCCGCCGGGAGACGATGCAAATGTCCAGAACGCACTGTGTGACACAGTTATATTGACTCCACAGGTATGACCTTTACCGGCCGAAGAGTATCGCCCGGTTTCCCGACTTCTCCAATCCCGAGCCATCGCTTCTGCGAGTCGTAGGCACGAGCCAACGAACCATTCTGCAGCGGCGCCTGCAGGGGCAGCACTTTGCCGTGCTGCCAATCTCGCACCTGGTCGGGCGACAGAATGACACGCTCCATGCTCTCAAGGACGGAATCAGGGGGCAGGGCAGCACGCTCCCAGCCTTCTGACTGAATCCTGGCTGCAAGCTGCTCGAGCGAACACGCCTCATCAAGCGTAAAGGGACCCGTGCGAGTCCTGCGCAGCGCTGCAAGGTGGGCTCCGGTGCCCACCGCCTCACCAATGTCCCGGGCAAGCGATCGAATGTAGGTACCCTTGGTGCAGGTGACGTCGATGGAGAGGTCGGGAGCCGCCCAGTCAACGACATCAAGCGTCGATATCGTCACGAAACGAGGACTGATCTCCACCGTCTCGCCCTTGCGGGCAAGTTCATACAGGCGGCGACCGTCGACTTTGATCGCGGAATGCATTGGTGGCACCTGGCTGATCTCGCCGCGAAAGCGCGCCAGCGCTGCCTCTATGTCAGGGAGGGTAAGGTGAGACGGGTCCGTCTCGGCAATGACATCGCCTTCTGAGTCTGCCGAGTCTGTGGTGACGCCAAACCGAATGGTTGCTCGATAGGACTTATCAGCAACTGCCAGGTACTCGATCGTCCGCGTCGCGAGTCCCACCGCCACTGGCAACACTCCGGTCGCCGCCGGATCGAGCGTGCCAGCATGTCCAACCCGCCGCTCCCCAACGATGCGTCGCACCCTGGCGACGACGTCGTGACTCGTCCAGCCAAGCGGCTTGTCGATCACCAGGTACCCATGCCTGGTTGCCTGTCTCCGCCCCGCTTTTGACATTACCAGGTATCCGGATGCGCAGAGGCCATGGCGCGGACTGCCAGTTCATCAACTCGCTGGACGAACGCCCGTAGCTCGTCCTCTCCGCCCGTGATGGTGCAACCAGCTGCTCTGGGGTGACCTCCGCCGCCGAACTCTGCGGCAATTGCCGCGACGTCGACTTCCCGCTCCATGCTCCTCATGCTGACCCGCCAGCCATCCGAGTTGCGATGAAGCATGGCGGCAACCAACGAGCCCTCCGTGCCCAGCAGAAAGTTCACCATCCCCTCGGCTTCGACCGGAGTCGCCCCACAGGTCTCGAACACGTCAGGCGTCAATTCCGTGTAGATCAGCGTGCCCTGCCATCGAACTCGTTGCAATCCCTTCTCCCAAAGGCACACGGACGACCGGGGCTTGAGACGAAACAGGGAATCGACGATCGGTCCAGGGTTGGCCCCGGCATCGACAAGATCGGCTGCGGTACGCATCGTTCTGGAGGTGGTGGAATCCGTTCGTAATCCCAGGGTGTCACCGTAGATGCCTGACAGCAGGCACTGGGCGATGTCGCTGGTCAGTTCGGTACCCCAGCTGGCGAGAATATCGGT
>JAEZJB010000328.1 GCA_023415845.1 Chloroflexota bacterium
ACCAACGTCAATCTGGCCCATCACGTCGATGATCACACGCTTCGCATGCGAACCTGGGAGCGCGGCGTCGAGGCGGAAACGCTCGCCTGTGGAACGGGCGCGGTGGCTTCCAGCATCGTCGCAGCGCGCATGGGCCTAGTGTCAACGCCCGTGCAGGTCGTGGTGAGCAGCGGTGAGGTGCTGCACGTCACCTTCCGTGACACCGGACAGATGATCGAGGACATCGAGATTGCCGGGTATCCGCGCACGGTCATCACCGGCGAGGTGTCCGTGGATGCGCTTTCCTGATGGCAGAGCCGTGTCAGCTGGCTATCGCGTCACCCGGCTTTCGACATTACGAGTCGCGCTCATCCGCAAACGTGACCCACACCTTGCCATCCCGGATGTGAATTCGTGGGTCATGCCTCGACATGAGATGCTGGGCGGGCGTCGGCCGATTGAGCATCGTCTCGCCATCCTCGCCCTTGAATCGCGTCGTCCGCGTTGGTGGGGTCATCCGCTCGTAGGCTAGCCTGATGCCGGCCAACCCATGGTCGGGTGAAACGGCAAACAACTCCGGCGGGGTGTAGTCACCTGGTTCCAGCGTCACCAGGAGCGCGATCGCCTCACCTTCGGACGGGAGTTCCGGTGGTTCGCTCTGGGTCATCGTAAGACTCCGACGCGCAGCAGCTGCACGGAGCTGCAAATAGAGTTGTTGGAGATCCCGGTTTCATTCTACCCGCATTTGGCGGCGCGGCGTCGTTCGCTGCCACATTTGATTCCTGGTGTCGTCGGCAGGTCAATGGATATGCCTAATGGGGTATTGATAACAACTGGTGAACCGCGTACTGTGTGCTAGGCGAAGTGCTGCTGTCATTGGTCCGGCACGTCGACCGGGGACTCTCCGGTTGGAGGCTCATGCAGCCCGACCGAACGTGGAGTCAGCGTTGACAATCATCATCTTGGTCAGGTGATGCCGCTGACATCGTTTTCCTGAATCCTGGAACGTGAAATCATGGCCATCGGGTCGGTGGCGGGTCGCTGGACCCTGCGTGCTGGAATCGTTGCGATGTGTCTGCTGGTAACCCTGGTTGCCGCTGTCTCGGTCATTGCCTCCGACGACGGCGGATCGGGTGGGGTCGGTGACCTTCCGTCAGGCACGCCAGAAAGTGTCGAACCCACGCCCAGGGACGATCCTGGCACGGGAATTGTTCCTCCTACGCCCACGCCGACCGAAGGACGGGACAACGAGGCCATGGCCCCCGGCACCGTCACCGTCGTGATCTTCACAAGCGATTCGAATCCGCTGCCGAATCGGGCCACGGTCTGCGTTGGTGCCGTCTGCCAGTCCGGATCAAATATGAAGAGTGGGGTCTCGTTCTGGTTCGACAAGCTCCAGCCAGGATGGCACCAGGTCACCGTCGATGTCGGTGCCCCGTATGGCAGCACCTCCACAACCGTCGACGTCCAGGATGGGGTCAATCGGTTCCTTGAGCTGACCGTCAGTTTGGTCGAGTCGGCACCCGGCGAGTCGGCCGGGCCGTCGCGACCGGTAAACGAGTCGCAGCAACCGGCACCTGGGGTGCAACTTGGGCCTGCTGCGGCGCCAGCGACCACGTCCAGTTCGCTCGTGGCGGTGCTGCCCAGCACCGGTGCGAACCCTCAAGGCGGCTCGTCTCGCGGGACGGTTCTGGCCATTGCCGCGCTCGCGTCGGCCACCCTCGCTGTCGCTGGCCGCACGATGTCCACGCGGCAGTCGCGATGATCTGCTCCAAGCTTTTGCGCCATCGCAATGGCAGCACTACCATATAACCAGCACGGTGCAGGTTCGCCAGCAATCCCCCGCTGGGAGTTTGGCCAACCTCTTCGACACCATGTCGAAGTCACGATCCACGCCGCTGATCGTGTGCCCCGGGGGCGTCGTGTGCGGTCACCTTCCGTGGCCAACCCAGACGGACAATATGTGGCGCCAGAGTGTCGTTCCCTCCGGGGAAGGACGGTCACCGGCGCCCCTGGGACATCTCCCTGGGCCAGGAGGCCCGGTTTGGGTGACGCACGATTGCTAGAGAGACGCTGTTATGACGGATTCCACTGCCTCACGCACGGTCAACGAGATTGACTCCCAGGATGAACCTGTGAACGAGCCCGCACCACAGGACGAAACCGTCGTCGCGGTCGAGACGGACGAAGAGGTCGCCGAAACCACGGTCTCCGAGACGGTGGTCGTTGCCGAGTCGCCAGCTTCCGAGGTCGAAACGGACGAGGCAGCCGACGATCGGACCGATCCCGAGTTCGTGCCATCGCCGCTCTTCGCGACGCAACACGTCACGCCGTTGACGCCCGAGTCGTCACCCAATGGCGAGTGGCTCGCGTACCTGATCGAGTCCCCTGCCGACGGCGTCCAGCTGTGGCTATCTCCCACTGACGGCGGAGAACCCCAGCAGGTCGACCTGGCCTTTACACCCATAGTCGAACGTGACCCCGACACCGGTCGCCTCATTCGCGGTCCGCAGTGGTCGCCAGATGGCTCGGCCATCGCCCTCGCCGGTGAAGTTCCCGGTGAGCAGCGAACCGGCATCTGGATCATTCCGTCACCTGTCCATAGCCAGGCCCAGCCGACCCTGGTTGCCGCCCAGCCCGACGAGGGCGACTCCGCTG
>JAEZJB010000379.1 GCA_023415845.1 Chloroflexota bacterium
CCGAGCACGCCGTCGACTGCGAGGATCTCGGCCACCAGGCTGTCCACCAGCGGATGACTGATCTCATAGTCGACGCTGGACGAGGCGCCGCTCGCGGTCATCAGTTGCCCAAAGGTCGCCCAATCTCCGGCCCGCGCCGCCCGGTCACCCTGCCGCACGCGCTCGACTTCGGAAACGACGTGGTCGACCCGCTTGGTCAGGATGTCACCCATCTCCCGCAGGAAGGCGTCTCGCACCTCCGACCAGGCAGTCGGTGCGAGTTCACCCAGCGACACCGGACCACTGCCAGTGAGCTTCTGGATGGCGTCGAGCGCTGCCTGCGACTCCTTCACCCGTGTCGGATACGATGAAGTGCCCAGGGCATGGCTCACTCCCGAATCCGCGACCACGAAGACATGATCTCCCAGGTCCGGCTGCATCGCTTCGAAGCTGGTGTCTCGTCCATCGAAGCGGATGATTCCGCCAGCCACCGATGTCGACTGATCCATTGCCCCGACCGGACTTCCGGCCCGGTGTTCGGCCTGCCGGGCGAGGGTCACGATCTCGACCGGCTCAAGGTCGGCGTCCGTGAACGCCAGGACGTATCCCACACACAGCGCCGCGGAGGAGCTCATGCCGAAACCCAGCGGCACATTCCCGGCAATCGCCACCCTTAACCCGCCATTGACCTCATAGTTACCGGCCAGCAACGCCGCGACCACTCCACGGGCATACTCTGCCGGCCCGGTTGCACCCTGCGTTTTCGTCCAGTCACGGCACGAGGCAACGTCAATCGTGACCGGCGCATTCGCCGTGTCGGCTGGCATCAGCGTGATCGTCCCTGACTCGCCTTCGCGGTCGACGAGCATGGCGATGTGCTGGTCCACCGCGCCCGCCAGCACCAGCCCGCCGTTGTAGTCGACATGGTTGCCCAGCAGTTCCAGCCGGCCAGGAGCCGTCACCAGGGTGACAGGTCTCCACGATGGGCCAAACGCTCGCCGACCAGCCTCCCGCGCACGGAATTCCGGTGACTCGGTCATCGGCGCATCTTGATGACTTTGTAGGCTTCTGCCAGTTCGAAGTCCTGGTCCTTGGCCGTTTCGGCGGAAAACCCGCGCATTCGCTCCGCGAGTTCGGTCCCTTCTCCCACCTGCGTCACATGAGCCTTCAATGCATGAATCTTGTCGTCGAAGGTATCCGTGATGTCGATGTACAGGTCCGGTTTGTCGGTCCCGAAGTACCAGATTTCGGCGGTCTTGTGCGGCTCCAATCCTGACGCCAGGTGATCTGGATAGTAAAGGTGGTCCCGCGCGGTCGGATAGACGGCGTCGTGGGTCGCCATGCCCACCGCACGATGATCCGGGTGCAGCGCATACGGCCGGAATGGGTCATGGGTGACCAGCACGTCGGGCCGGTAGGTCCGAATCAACCGGGTGATCTTCTCCCGCAGCGCGAGATCGGGAATCACCGCGCCATCTGGTTCGCGCAGGAAGACCACTTCGGCGACGCCAAGCCTCCTCGCCGATTCCAGTTCCTCTTCTTCGCGCCGCGCCGCCAGCGTGTTCGGCGTGAAACTGCGATCCGACGTACCGCGATCGCCCGATGTCACCTGGATGAGGATGATCTTCTTGCCTTCCTTGGCGAACTTCGCCACCGTTCCACCGGAGGGGAAGTCGAGGTCGTCAGGGTGGGCCACCACCCACATGTAGGTCTGGTATTCCTGCTCTGCCGTTGGTTCCGAGGACATTCGTACTCCTGATCCCTTGCGATCGGCGTCAGCCGTGCGGTTGTCGTGGCCGGTATCCTATCCCGAAACGTGCGATCTGACGCGAGCGACGACGTCGGCGAGTGGCACTTCTTCCTGCTCGCCCGTCGCCAGGTTGCGAACCTGCGCCACGTCCCGCGACAGGTCATCCCCGCCTGCGATCACCGCCCACGGTATCCCGCGCCGCGCTCCGTACTTCATCTGGTCACCGAGGCTGCGGTTCGTAAGCAGGGAGAGATCGGTCGATATCCCCGCCGCTCGCAGGTCGTGCGCGATCTTGCCGTTTTCACGCAGCGTGTCCGGGAAGGTGGCGACAATCACACTCGCCACTGACGACGGCGCTGGCAGCAGCTGGAATTCGGAAATCACCTCCAGGATCCGCTCCAGGCCCAACGAAATGCCGGTTGCCGGCACGTCCCGCCCGAGGAAGGTGCCGATCAGTCCGTCGTAGCGACCGCCCCCACTGACCGATCCCACTTTCGGCTCTTCCACCACCGCCTCGTAGACCGGGCCAGTGTAGTAATCGATTCCACGGGCCAGCGAGAGATCGATCCTCCATGACGTGGTCGGTACGCTCAGGTCTTCCAGCGCGGCTACCAACTGCCGGAGCTCATCCACCGCAGCCTGACCGCCCGGAATTGCGGCCAGGTCGCGCTCTGCTGCGTCCAGCAGGTCAGCGTTACTTCCGGTCTGCGTCACCAGGTTCACGACTCGCGCCGCGGCGTCCGTCGTCACCCCCGCCCGTTCGAGTTCGGCTGTCACGCCATTGGCCCCGATCTTGCCCAGCTTGTCGATTGCCCGAAAGACGGTCGGTGCCAGTTCGGATGGCACGCCCGCCAGCAGCGCCATCGCCTCGAGCAGTTTTCGGTGGTTAATCAGAATCACGGCCTGCGAGAGGTTGACCCTGTTCAACGCCTCCGAAAGGACGCTGATCCCTTCCGCATCGGCCAGCATCGATGGCGACCCGACGATGTCGGCGTCACACTGCCAGAATTCGCGGAACCGCCCACGCTGGGGCTTTTCCGCCCTCCACACCGGAGCGATGTGATACCGCTTGAAGGGCAGCACCGATTCCTGCTGGTGCATGGCCACATACCGGGCCAACGGCACCGTCAGGTCGTACCTCAGGCCCACCTCCCGCTCACCTTGGTCGAGGAAGTGGTACATCAGCTTCTCGTTTTCGCCAGCTTTCCCGGTCAGGATCTCCATGTATTCCAGGGCAGGCGTGTCGAGCGGCTCGAAGCCATGGTTGGCGAACACCTCCCGGAAAATGGAGATGACCTGCAGGCGCGTACGCATCAGGTCAGGCGTGTAATCGCGAAAGCCTT
>JAEZJB010000400.1 GCA_023415845.1 Chloroflexota bacterium
TCCTGGAGTGCGTCATTCTCGTCGTAGACACGAATGGTGAGAGCCGCCGAGATGGCGCCGCCGTTGTCCGCTGGCGTGGACACCTTCGCCGTCACCTGCTGGCCCGGATAGAGGGTGGGAGAGGCGAAAAGGCGGTAGCCACGCTTGGTGAAGACGAGGGTTTCGAGCGGGGTGAAGGTCGGGGTGGTGACGGTGGCACCAGCCGAATTCAGGGTGATGGCGAGCTGGCCTTCGACGTTGGTGACGGAGGCGGACTCGGGCTCGGAGACGGTGAAGCCCTGGACGGAACCGGGCAGGGAGAAGGTGAAGCGGGGTGCCGCGCCGGGTTCCTGGGGTTCGAGACCAGCCAGTCGCTGGGCGGCAGTGACCAGGCGATCGGTTTCGAGGACCGCGTCGGAGATTCCGCGACCACCCTCGGCCGTGGAGAGGTAGAGCTTGTCCGCGACCGGCTCGCGGTAATCGGGCACATCGTCAAATGCGGCCAGACCGTCGCGGATACCGAGGATGGCGCCGACATTGCCGGCATTGCAGTCGGTATCCCAGCCGGCCGTGTTGGCGATCATCAGGGAGCGGCGGAAATCGCCATTGCCATGGAGCAGGGCGAGGATGATGAGGGCGTGGTTTGGCACCATGTGGCAGGCGCCGGGGAACTTGTCGTAGCCATAGCGCTCACCGATTTTCTGGCGGGTGAGATACCAGTCGTCGCTGGCGGCGTGCCACTCGCGGACATCGTGAATGACGCGGGCAATCGTCGAATCGGCCGGGATAACGGCCAGGGCGGTGTCGAGCAAGGTATTCATGTCGCGCTCGACGAACGCCTGGGCTTCGAGAGCGGCAATGACCTGGGCCCCGTAAACCGCCTCGCCATCGTGCGACACGCTACCGGCGCGGCGGGCCCAGTCGGCGGCGCGCTCGGGGTCGCCGGGGAAGAGCATGGCCCAGCCATCGATGAAGATCTGGGCGCCGATCTGCTCGGCGATGGTCTTGCCATTGAGGACTTCGGAGCCACTGGCGGGCGCCTGGATTCCGCTCTGGAGGCGGAGGAAGGCGGTGTGTTCGCTGGAGACACCGAGGCCGCCCCACCAGAGGACGGTGCGCTGGTCGATGAGGTAATTGAGCCAGGCATCGCCGATCTGGGCCGGGGTGAGGTTGGGCGTGAATGCGTTGTCGGCGAGCGCACGGGGGAAGGTGAACGTGCCGGCGATGTCGTCGTCGGTGACGACGAGGGGCATGTTGAATTGCTCGTGGACATAATGATCGATCTCGCCAAGCTCGGCGACGATCTTTTCGTGGGTCCAGCCTTCGAACGGGCGCCCGAGGTAGACGCCGATGATCTTGCCGAGGACACCGGCGTAGACACGTTCGCGATAGTCAGCAGAGGTGAGGTCGACCGGTACAGGTGCCAGGGGCGTGCGCAACACAGAACGATCCTTTCGGCGATGGGTGGCCGGAGAACGCGGAGAGCAGGAATCGATTCAGCCCTTGATGCCGCCCTGGGTCAGTCCTTCGACGAACCGGCGCTGGAGGCTGAGGAAGATCACGATGATGGGGACAATCATCATCATGGCGGCGGCGCTTGTCAGGCCCCAGTCGCGACTGAAGCGGGACGTGAAGTTGTAGTAGCTGGTGACGACCGTGAAGTTCTCCTGATTGGTGAGGAAGACCGTGGCCAGCAGGAACTCGTTCCAGACCGCCAGCGCCACGACGAGGCCGACGGTGAGGAAACCGGGCCAGGAGAGCGGGACGACGATCTGCATGAAGATTTTCCACTCGCTGGCGCCGTCGACGCGGGCGGCGTCCTCGAAATCGGCGGGCAACTGGAGCATGTAGGAGCGGAGGAGGAAGATGGCGAGCGGTGAGTTGATCGCGACATAAATGATGGCGAGACCGGGCAGGCTGTTGACCAGCCCGAGATTCTTCCAGAGGAAGAAGAGCGGGACGAGGAAGAGCTGGATCGGCAGGGACGAGCCAACCAGCAGATAGAGCGTGACCAGATTGGAGCCGGGTAAGTTCAGCTTGGCCAGACTGTAGGCCGCCATTCCGCCGAGCAGGAGAACGCCGACGACGGTGAGAACGACCAGCACGCCGCTGTTCTGGAGGGTGGTGGCGAAGTTCCCGACCTTCCATGCTTCGGTGTAGTTGCGCCAGATGAACTCGCCGGGGAACCCGAGCGGGTTGCGACCGATCTCGGCGGAACTCTTGACCGAGTTGAACGCGAGAATGACCAGTGGGGCCAGGGCGAAGATGGCGAGCAGGGTGAGGACGATGTAGTTCGGGATGGTGCCAAAGCCGGTTCGGCGCTGGACCCGGGAGCGGGTAGTGCTCATCTAGATCTCCCACCCGCGACGCCGCAGGACGATGAAGATGGCGATCACGATGCCGACGAAGAAGCTCATGCTGAGGCCAATTGCGCTGGCATAGCCGGCCTGGAGGTTCATGAAGGCGTGCTTGAAGACGAGTACGGAAAGGACCTCGGAGGCGCCAGCGGGCCCGCCCTGGGTGAGAACCCAGATGTAATCGAAGGTCAGGAACGACCAGATACTGGTCATCAGGATCATGAAGACGAGGGTAGGGCGGATTCCGGGAATGGTGATATCGCGGAATTCCTGCCATTTCGACGCGCCATCGAGCCGCGCCGCTTCATAGAGTTCCGGCCCGATGTTCTGCATCGAGGCGAGGAAGAGAACCATCAGGAAGCCCCAGAAATGCCAGTTGTCGACGAAGGCGATGGTGGGCAGGACGGTGCCCTTGTCGCCCAGCAGCGCCTTGTCGAAGCCGGGGACGCCCCAATCGGTCAGGACGGCGGGAATGCCACGGTCCGGATGGAGGAGGGAGCGCCAGATCGCAGCGACCACCACGCTCGGCAGGACGTAGGGCAGGAACAGCCCCATACGATAGAGCAGTGCGCCGCGACGGAGTGGGGCAAGAAGGCTGGCGGCGACCAGGGCGAGCGCGATGGGCACGGTCAGGAACATGGCAAGCCAGATGAGGTTGTTGCGAAACGCGTGCCAGAAGGATGGGTCATCAAAGAGGAGGGCGCGGTAGTTCTCCAGGCCGATCCATTCGGCCGAGCCAATGCCCGTCCACTCGGTCATGGAGTAGTAGATCGCGGCGAGAGCCGGACCAAGCACCACGCTGAGGTTGATCACCAGAATCGGCAGGACGAAGAGCCAGGGCACCACCCGGCGTCGCCAGGTAGGCCGCTGCCAGAAGCGAAGGTGGGGTTCACTGACAGTGTAGGTGCGTGGTGTCGCAACGGACGTATTCACGAGGTCCTGCTTCCGGGAAATGGGCATGCTGACGTGCGGAGGCTGGCCCGTCCATGATGGAACGCCAGCCACCGCGCCGGTGGGTTATCGCTCCGGAACTGGCGGAACGTCGCCAGCTTCCAGTTCGGCAGCAAACGAGTCCTGCAGGCCCTGCAGGTAGTCTTCGACGGTGATATCTCCCGCCCAGACCTTCTCGATTTCCTCGATCAGGTAGGTTTCGGTCTTCGGTGGCCAGAACGTCCAGGTGGTGTAACCGTAGTTGCCCGCGCTCGACGCGTCGTTCAGCTCCCCGATCATGCGGGCCTGGCGTTCGTCGAGGTCGCCGAGGAGGTCGGCCGGGATATCGACGGGAGCCGCCGCGAGGCCGATGCCGGTCACGGCTTTGGCCTGGGTCTCCGGGGAGAAGAGGTAGCTGAGGAACTCGGCAGCCGCCTCCGGGGATGCAGAATTGGCATTGATGCTGTAGGTGGAGCCAATGCCGAGATCGAAGATGGCTTCGCCGGTGGCGGATGGCATCGGCACCCAGTCCCACTCCTGGCCGGATTCACCGAAGAACGTGTTGGCGTCGTTGATGAACCAGGATCCCTCGATCTTCATGGCGGCATCACCATAGGCAAGGGAGGCGGCCGCATCGGCGGTGGCGGTGGTGTAGTAGCGGTCGAGGCCGCCCATGAACCAGCCGTTCTGCTGGTATTCGTTGAGGGTGGTCAGCGCATCGACGAAGAGCTGGTCGGTCCAGGGGAGCTCGCCGCGCAGCGCCTTGTAGACATTTTCGGGACCGGCGGCGTGGTTGAGGAACTCACCCACGTACCACTCGTTGGCACCCTTCCACTCGGCGTTGGTGTGGGCAAACGGGATGAGTCCCGCATCGGCGACCTGCTGGGCAACGGCTGTCAGTTCGTCGATGGTGGTGGGAGGCGTCCAGCCCTGATCCGCGAAGAGGGTCTTGTTGTAGTAGAGGACGAGTGTTTCGACTTCGCTCGGGAGGGCCACGAGTTGGTCGTTGACCCGGCCGAGGTTCATGGCCCAGGGCGCGAACGAGTCGGCCCAGCCAAACTCGGCGGCAAAATCATCGAGGGCGATCACCTGGCCGGCCTTGCCCAATTCCATCGACAGTGATGGGCCAGGCGTAACGACCACGTCGGGGCCGCCACCACCCGCCAGGGCCGTCTGGGTGGCGGTCCAGCCATTTGGTTGCATGGTGGCTTCGACCTGGACGCCGCCCAGCGCGTTGAACTCGGCGACCGTGTTGTCGATCAGCCACTGGGCGGTGTCGGAGCCGCCGGTGACATCGAGCCAGAAGACGATGGTGGGCGAGTCCTGGGCGCCGGTTGCACGACCGGTGGAGAGGGAGATGCCCGTGACGGTAGCACCGGCAGCAGCGAATTTGGCGAGCAGACGACGATCGATGCGGGTGGCAAGAAGACTCATGGTGACTCCTGAAATGACCTGACAAGCAACTTTGGGACCCACGTGTGAATGAACCTCGAAGCGGCCTGGCCTTATCGATCTCGTCCTTTCCGAATCACGACACAGGGAGTGGTGGCAATGGTCACGCAGATTCCCGCGGCACGAGGGTGAACGAGCGGAGCACGCGGCGGCTCGGTCCCCCGTAGGACCCGGTCAGGCGCGAGAGCAGCATTTCGGCGGCCTGGTGGCCGGTGGCATGGGCGTGCTGGTCGAGGGTGGTGAGCGCCGGATTGACGAGCCTCGCGGCCGGAATGTCGTCGAAGCCGGCGAGGGCGATGTCGTCGGGCACCCGAATCCCCAGTTCCCGGCAGGCCAACAGGGCGCCCATGGCCATCAGGTCATTGGCGGCGAAGACGGCGGTGGGGCGTGGCTCCATCTGGGCGAGCTCGTGCATGGCCTCGTAGCCACCGCGTTCGGTGAAATCGCCCCCACGGATGAGGACTTCGTCGAGCGGGACATGGTGTTCGGCGAGCGCCAGCCGATAGCCACGGACGCGCGACTCGCGAGTGACTGTGGCGGCGAGGCCGGAGATCATGCCGATGCGGGTATGTCCCTTGTCGAGCAGGTAGTCGACGACGGCCCTCGCGGCCTCCTCACCGGACACGGCGATGGTGTCGAGGGGGAGGTCGGTCGGGATCTGGGTGTCGCCGAGCAGGGTGATGGGAGTGCCCTCGCGCAGGAGCGGCATCAGATCGTCGAGGTCGACAAAGAATGGCGTGAGGATGATGCCATCGGCGCGGCTCCGGCGGGCGGCTTCCAGCGAAGCACGTTCCTGATCGCGGACGCCGTCGGTATTGAAGGCCAGCACGTCGTAGCCAGCGGTGCGGCAGGCGTCCTGCACACCGCGAATGAACTCGGGATAGTAGGGGTTCGTGATATCCGGAATGATGGCAGCAATCGTGGCGGTCTTGCGCGAGCGGAGGCTGCGAGCGGCATTGTTGGGCACGTAGCCGATCTCGGCGATGGCGTCGAGCACTCGTTGGCGGGTCGCCGGCGCGACGGAGGCGCTTTGGACATCGTTGAGAACGTAGGAGACGACTGCCTGCGAGACACCGGCGAGGCGTGCGACTTCGTGCTGGGTTGGCCGGCGACCTGACGACATGGAACGATCTCGACCGAGATATATACGTATAACCTCGAAGTGATACGTATCATTCTATGTATGTGGCATAAAAATGCAAACCTGGGGCCAGCGGTCGGGAGAGAGGTGGAGCTGTTAAATGGACTCTGCCCGCGCCTGGCAGACGACGTGCTGGCCAGGCCGTGTTGGGGAAAGGGAAAGTGCTGGCTGGCGGAATGCACCTAGAGCGGTGCGGGAGGGGCGAGGCCGCTGATCGATCCCGTGGCTAGCGATTCGCCCGGAAGTCGGGGGAAGACACCGCTCGCATGGCTCGGCAGAATCTCTAGTGCCTGACCGGCTGCCAGAACCGTGAGCGCTCGACGCCGGGAGGATTCCTCAGGAAGTGGAGCGATCTGCCAGTTCGAGGCGACGATCGTAGGCTTCGCGAGCTGCCCTGATTTCATGAACATTGTGCTCGGTCCACTCGATCAGGACGGCCGCCGCTTCGCCCATCGAGCGTCCGAGGGGAGTCAGCGCGTACTCCACGCTGGGCGGGTTGGTGGGGAAGACGGTGCGGGTAACCATGCCGTCGCGCTCCAGGGCGCGGAGGGTTCGGCTCAGCATGCGCTGGCTGATATCTGGAACGCGGCGACGCATGGCGGAGAAACGCTGTGGCCCCTCACCGAGCAGGGTGATGACCACCAGCGACCAGGCGTCCCCGACGCGATCGAAGGTGGTGCGTGCTTCTTCGATGTGCGGGGTAACACAGATGTTACCAGGCCACTTTTTTGTCCCGTCTTCCATCGTACCCACCCTATCTCTAGACTCGACAAAGTAACAACAGGGAAGTTTGTTACGA
>JAEZJB010000420.1 GCA_023415845.1 Chloroflexota bacterium
GCACCAGGGTTACCGGTGTCCGCCTCGCCGAACGCTCCGACGACACCTTCACGCTTTGCCATGAACCCGCCGACCTCGTGATTGATGCGTCGGGTCGCGGTTCACAGCTGTCCTTCTGGCTGGCCGACGCCGGGTTTTCCGCTATCCCCACGACCAGTATCCCGGTCAACCTGCGCTACTCCACTCGCCTGTTTGCCCGGAGCGCTGATGACCACACGCCGGAAGTTGCCATCGTCTCGGTCGCGGGGCCAGAGTGTCTCCGTGGCGGCATCGCGCTCGCCGTCGAGGGCAATCGCTGGCAGGTCACGCTCTCCGGTCGGGGTGACGACCATCCTCCGCTTAACCTGGCAGGCTTTCGCGCGTTCGCCAGTTCGCTCCCGCTGCCAGAAATCGGTCGCATCGTCACCACCAGCAAACCGCTCGACGATGGCACCAGGTTCCACATCCCTGTCAGCACCCGTCATCACATTGAACGCATCAGCCGTTTCCCCCACGGCCTCCTGCCATTCGCCGACAGCATCTGCGCCTTTACGCCCGTGTACGGTCAGGGAATGACCGTCGCCGCCATCGAGGCCGAGGTCCTTGACCAGTGCCTGGCCGAAGGCACCGCCGACCTCCTGCCGCGGTTCTCCGCAGGGGTGACACCGGTCATCGACAACGCCTGGAAGCTGGCATGCGGCGGAGACCTGCCCCTGCTCATGCCAGCCAGCGACCTCCCACGACCGGTGCGCCTGGTCAATCGCTACCTGCATCACCTGCACCGGGCCGCCAGCACGGATGCCGTGGTCTCGGCAGCGTTCACCCAGGTGGTTCACCTGAACGCCCCGCCAGCAAGTCTCATGACGCCCCGCCTGGCCGCGAGAGTCCTTGCCGCCCGCCTCCGTCCCCGCCCCGCGACCGTCATCCCTGTTTTGGTTGGCGACCTGGCTAGATCCCGCCACTGAACCGGGAGCCTAGGACGTGGAGGGCATCGCTCCGCCGCCGTCCCGGCGAACCTGGCCACGGGGCCAGTCTTCATGACCGGACATACCTGGGGCGTACGACGAAAGGTGTACACCAACCCGCGGAAACTTCCACCTTGCGGTGGACGCCATGCACGCTGCCCAGCCGCATGATGGCTTTGAGGCAGAGAGCGCAGCAGCAAGCTGCAAACCGCAAAGGAAACATCATGATCGAAGCACAGGGACTCACCAAGAAATACGGCGATCGCGTCGCCGTCTCCGACCTGTCGTTTACCGTCCGCCCCGGCGCGGTCACCGGATTCCTGGGACCGAATGGGGCTGGCAAATCCACCACCATGCGGATGATCCTCGGTCTGGACCGTCCCACCAGCGGAAAAGTCACCGTAAATGGCCGCCCATTTGCCGACCATCCGGATCCCCTGGCTGTCGCTGGCGCGTTGCTCGATGCGAGAGCATTTCAGGCCTCGCGCAGTGCCTACGATCACCTCCGGGCCATCGCTGCCACGCACGGTCTTCCGAAGTCGCGCGTCAGCGCGGTCATCGAACAGGTCGGGCTGACCGAGGTCGCGCACAAGCGAGTCGGCGGTTTCTCCCTGGGTATGGGCCAGCGGCTGGGGATCGCGGTTGCTCTCCTGGGTGACCCTGAAATCCTCATCCTCGATGAGCCCGTCAATGGCCTCGACCCTGAAGGCGTCCGCTGGGTGCGTCGCCTGCTGCGTGACTTCGTCGCCAACGGGCGCACCGTGCTGTTGTCCAGTCACCTGATGAGCGAAATGGAACTTACTGCCGACCATTTGCTCATCATCGGGCGCGGCACGCTGATCGCCGACGTTTCCATGGCCGAACTCAAGGCGTCCATCGAACCGGAGCGGATCCTCGTCCGCACGCCACGGTTGAACAACCTGCGTTCCGTCCTTATCGGCCCCAACGTCCAGTTCACCCCAAAAAGCCTGGAATCGGCTGAAATCAGCGGGATGTCCCTGGAGGACGTGAGCAAGGCTGCGTTGGCCGCATCCATTCCACTCACCGAATTGACTCCACTTCGCGCCAGTCTCGAAGACATTTTCATTGGCCTGACCGCCGATGCCGTCGAATACCAGTCACCAGAAGACACCCGGGCGCTCGCCGCCTGACTCCCACTGGAACAGGAGATCACCATGAACTCGACAGCAACTCTTCCCCGCCTCAGCCAGATCCGGGTCACGCGCTCCGAATGGATCAAAGCCTCCAGCCTGCGTTCGACCTGGTACAACCTCGCGGCAGTCCTACTCGGCCTGATCGCCATCTCCATCGGCCTGTCCTGGACGACGCGGGCGTTCTGGGATGACCTGGATGCCCAGGCACAGGCAAACTTCGACGCCGTGGGCGTCTCACTTGGCGGGGTGGTCCTCGCGCAAATGGTGATCGCCGTACTCGGTGTGCAGATCATCTCCGGTGAGTATTCCACCGGCATGATCCGCTCTTCCTTCGGGGCGGTGCCCCAACGAACGATGGTCCTGTTTGGCAAACTTACGGTCATTGCCAGCCTGACCTTCGTGTTCAGCCTGATCGGCAGCTTCGCCGCCTTTTTCATCGGCCAGGCGGTGCTCGGTGATCACGGCATTTCCATCGAGTCGTCAGGTGCCCTGCGCTCGGTACTTGGCGCCGCCTTCAACCTGACCGCCGTCGCCATCCTGGCCACCTCGGTCGGCTTCATGGCCCGATCGACCGCAGGCGGCATCGGCATCATCCTCGGCATTCTGCTTGTCCTGCCAGTACTGGGTGCCATCCTGCCTCTCGGCTGGCTGAACGACATCATGGAATACCTGCCCGCAAATGCCGGCAATGCCGTCATGGCAACGGATGTGACCCCGGCGGCCATCTCTCCCCTGGCTGGCCTGATCACGATGATCGCCTGGATCGTCGCCTTCATTGCCGCGGCAGCGATCATGCTGACGCGACGCGACGTCTAGCCGCCAGAACATCGAAGCGTGTGCGGGAGATTTCCGCACACGCTTCCTGCTTCCCAGTCTCACCAGCAGCCTCGCCTTTCACCTGGAAGGCAACGACTCCACAACTGCATCCGGTCGTGACCCAAAACTCTCGGATGGTGACAGGTGGTCCAGACATGCCCGCAACATTCCTCCCAAGCTTCCCTTTTCCGTCATGACCAGTCGAGATCTCATGCTGCCGATGCTCTGGCGAGCAGTGGCGACCGGGCACGGTATCCATCTCGCCCTGTTCGGGGTCGTGGCCTTTGGCATCGGGTCACTGTCGACCATCGTCCTTCTCAGGAGAAGGTGTCAACTCACCGATCGGATCTGCGGTTGCGATCGACACCTGTCGCAAGAGGAAACGGCGGCGGTCGGGCATGCCTTGGCGGCAGAGCGCAGGCGGATTGCCGGTGAAGTCCAGGACATCGTCGCCCACCGCCTGGCGACGATCACGGTCCTGTCCGAAGGCGCGTCCGTCACCACTCACAGGGAACCCGACGTCGCCGCTGAGGCCATGACCCAGATAGCCACCACCAGTCGCCACACCTTGCATGACCTCGGAAGATTCCTGGCAAACCTTCTCCACGAATCCTCATCCCCGGATTCCAGCACCGACCCCTGGTGAGCGTCCTGCTCGACATGCCAGCCTGGAAACCTATGGAGTCACGATGAACACGTTGACCGTTCGCCGCGCAAAACCAGTGGCGCGACGCCCGCACGAGAGAGGGGCCACGCGGGTGGACATCCACGTTCCACTTCGCACCCTGACCACGCTGACGCTCTGGTTCCTCGGCATCTGGTTCTTTACCACACTGTTTTCACTCGTGGTCCAGCTCGTGATCGGCTTCATGCTGGCGTCGGCCTTCGCCCCCGTGGTTACCAGGCTTGTCGGCCGTGGGATCTCTCGCGGCACCGCTGTGGCCACGGTCGGTGTTGGCATCCTCCTCGGCATTGGTCTCTTTCTGATCGTTCTGATCCCAGCCCTGGCCAGACACGCCGGTCGCTTCTCGGAGAATCTCCCGGCCTACATGGATCAACTGGCTGATCGACTGCGGCAATACAGCCCCGACCTGCACGATCAGTTCCAGGCGAGAGCCAGCGGGAGTGAGACCACTATCGACGAACTTGTCACGAGCCTGGTCATGGTCGGCAGCAGCCTGATCCAGGCGATGGTCGTGACCTTTTCCATCGCCGCGTTCACGGTCTACCTGCTGCTCGACGGCGAGCGAATCTTCACCTGGCTCACGAGCGAAGTCCGGGAACCGGTTCGAACACGCCTACGCTCCGCAATTGAAGCCTCGAGTCATGTGGTAAGCAGCTACGTCTGTGGCCAGGTCATCGCCTCGTTGCTCTTCGGCACCTTCAGCTTTGCCGTGCTCTCACTCACGGGCGTGCCTGAACCATTGGTTCTGGCCATCCTTGCGGCAATCATGGACGCTTTGCCGATCGTTGGCCCCGTGATTGCCACCGCTCCCGCCGCGCTGCTCGCCTTCACCGTCTCGCCCATCACCGCGATCGCGGTCCTCTTCCTCTATCTTGTCTATCAGCAGATCGAGAGTTACGTCATCTTTCCGCGCGTCTTCCGCAGGACGCTCCATCTGCACCCGTTGGCCGTGCTGCTCTCCGTACTCGTCGGCACGCAACTCCTGGGGGTCATCGGTGCCCTGCTCGCCCTGCCGATCTCGGCGGTGATCCCGGTTGTCTTTCGCATCTGGCGGAGTCCAGTCACCCCTGCCGACAATTCCGCCGCCGTCCCCGCCTCGCCGGTTCGCCGGCGTTCCTCCATCCATACGATGAGAACTCGACGGGCCTGAGCGGGCGATGTGATCCCTGATTCGATCCCGTCCCGCCACCAGGCGCGAGCGGCGGGTCCAACCTCTCGTTGCCCACCACCTCACCCGAGTCCGCCAGGTCCCTCTGGATCGATTAATCCGACGATCGGCCGGTCTCCCCAGCCATACCATGGGTCTCCGGCACTGTGGGTGCGGCAAACACGGCATCGATTGCCAGTGCCCATGTCTCGGCTTCGCGCTCCGGTCCCGCCCCGTCCCACGGCAACACCCGCTCGAGCAGGATGCCCGTACTGACGGTAAGCAGGAAATGGGCCCGTTGTTCCACATTCCCATCGGGCATCGAGCCTTCATCGATCAGCACCCGCAGCCAGTGGCTGATCAACTCGATCGTAAGTTTGCCCCGTTCGGCGAACTCGGTGCGGGCGGCTTCCGTTGCACCGGCTGATACGACCTGCTCGAATGTTTCATTCCAGATCTGGATGGTCTGCTCCACGGTGCCTCCCGTGGACAGACGCTGCTGCAGCCGCGCCAGCAGTCTCTGTTTGGCGGGAATGGTCCGATCGTAAAGATCACCATCGGGATAGGTCTTCGCGAACAATTCGCTGAAGACAGCGTTCCTGAGTTCCCGCTGGGTCGGAAAGAAATGGCGAAGAGTCCCCACGCTCACACCAGCGGCAGCCGCAACCGCCCGCACGCTCAGCGAAGCGTTGCGATCCTTCATTCGCATCTCGACAGCGGCGCTGATGATCTTGTCACGAGAATCCAATTGTCGCCTCTCTTGACTCTAGTACACTGTACTAGTACAGTGTACTAGAGGATAGGCACCGCATCCACTCATCCTGGCCCAATGAGAGTTCAACGATGTGTATGGCGGGTATCGCTGACGACCTGGCCGTCTCGGCGTGAGTGGCCGACTGGAACCGGATTCACCGTTGCCATCCAGTCGAGGTGAGCGGTCAACAGCTTTTCTGGCAAGGCAGCACAATGAAAACGTCGGTTTTGCTGGTCGACAACAACGAATTGATCCGGCTGGGTTACAGGCTCGTGCTTGGATCAACGCCTGACCTCGAAGTGGTGGGTGAGGCGAAAACCAACGACGAAGCCGTTGAACTGGCCGTCAGGCTGCAGCCAGCGGTGATCCTGATGGATACCTGCTCCCCAAATCAGGAGGGACTCGGCGTCCTCCGGAGAATGAGGCAACGGGTACCCGGCAGCGGCGTGCTGGTTCTCACCACGTTTGACCTTCCGGAAGATGGCATGCAGGTCCTCCAGGCAGGAGCGACGGGCTTCCTCGCGAAGGATATCCCGCCGGCGAACCTGATCGCCGCGATCCGCTCGGTAGCTGCGGGACAGGTAGCAGTCTCTCCCACCGTTACGCGCGCCCTGCTCAATCGATACCCCTCGACCAGCGATCAGGAATGGGCAAGTGTGCCGGAAAAGGCCCGTGACCCGCTCGGATCGCTCACCCCCCGCGAACGCGAAGTCTTCCTGCAGCTGGTTGCTGGCCGCTCCAACGCCGAAATCGCCGCCGAAATCAGCACCACGGAAGCCACCGTCAAGACGCACGTCACGCGGCTCCTGAGCAAGCTTGACCTGCGGGATCGCGTCCAGGCCGTTATCTTTGGCTACGAGAACGGCGTCTCCATCAACGAGGTCCCGCCATCGGCCAGATCTGGACGGCAGGAGTTGCGGCATTCAGCCAGACAGCCAGTCTGACCTATCGCGGAGCCGCCTCCAGGGACGCAACCCCGGGTTCTGTCGTGCGTCGCCATAGATAGGTGAAGACAAGCGTCGCCACCAACCCGGCGCCGGCAACCACCAGCGTCCAGACCTGCAGCGATGAGGTCGTTTCCCTCACCACGACCTCGATCGCGGCCGCGTCCAGCTCCGTTTGCAACTGGTCACCGGCAACCGGCCCGGCGACGATCAGCGCGACCCACAGCAGCAGGGCTCCAATCGTCACCGCCAGACCCACCGCCATGCCCATCCGCCACCGGTCGTTGGCCGACCAGATCAACACCGCCGCCAGCACCACCCCAACCACCAGCAAGGCCCAGCTCGCATCGTTGAGCACCCGCACCGCCTGCTGCGCCTCGATCAACTGGTCACCAACCGCCACCGTCAGCCAGAGATCGTCGTCTCCCACCTGTACCGAATCCCCCAGGTCCACGCCCTCGGCTGCGAGTTCCTCTACCAGCAGCGCGTAGGCAGGATAGAGATTCACCCGAATCTCCCCGTCGGTCGTCGTCAGGGTCGCGCTGTCTTCACCTCGCAGAATCTGCTCCACCACGGGATGCATTTGGCGGTTCATCGCTTCCCAGGCCGACAGAAAGGCTGGCGACTGCATCACCTCGATCGTGGCGTCTCGGAGGAAGGTGGGTACGTCGATATTCATTGCCAGCAGGGCGTCGGCCACCGAAGTCTCGCCCGCCACGTCTCGCACAAACTCGGGCCACTCAAGATCTCCGAGGCGCGCGTCAACCTCCGCGCTCAGCCGGTTGGCAATCGCGTTCTGCACGGCTGGCTGCGCTGGCAGGTCATCCACCACCGCGAGGTACTGGTTCTCGTCGTAGATGACCTCCCGCACCCACGTCAGCGTCATCGCCACCGGCACGATGACCACCAGCAGGATCCAGCCCACCGCCTGCACCACCCGCTTTGCCCACACCATCCATCATCTCCGCATGACGTCTGTCGCTGATCACAACCCGCTGGCAGTGTACGTGGAGATCGACCGGACCGGAACGGCATTCGTCCGCACTGCGCTGGCGTCGATCAATTGGACCCTGGTGACAATTGGCGTGCGAGTGACTCGTCGGCTGGCCGTGTGATCACCACCCCTGCCGCCAGCTCGACGCGCCCGGCCAACCGTCTGGTCAGTCCCTGCGGCCGGTTGGTGGGATACAATCAATTCTTGACTAGGGACAGTCGTCCGCCCGCCACCGGAGAATCACCAGCCAATGAGCAGTCGCTTCCTCGAACTCGTCCACTCTCGCCCGGTCGTCTACGATGGCTCGATGGGCGCCACCATCCTCAACATGCAGCTCACCCCCGAGGACTACGCCGGCAAGGAGGGGTACAACGATTACCTCTCCGTCGTGAAGCCGCGCGTGATCGAGGAGATTCACGCCTCGTTCCTCGAAGTCGGGTGCGACGTCATCGAGACGAACACCTTCGGTTCGTCGGAGATCAAGGCCGAGGAATACGGACTGGGCGCTCAGGCCTACGACATCAACCTCGCCGCCGCCCGCCTCGCCCGCCGCGTGGCCGACGAATACAGCACCGCCAGCAAGCCGCGCTTCGTGGCCGGATCCATCGGTCCCACCGGGCTCCTCCCCGCCTCGGAAGATCCGCTCCTCGGTAACCACCGCTTCCACGAGGTCAAGGATCTCTTCATTCCACAGATCCGCGGCCTGGTCGATGGCGGCGCCGACGTGCTTATCATCGAAACCGTCCAGGACATCCTCGAACTCAAGGCCGCCATCCACGCCGCGCGTGAGATTTTCGCCGAAACCGGGCAGGCCATCCCCATCCAGGCCTCCATCACCCTGATGCCGTCGGGCACGATGCTCCTCGGCACCGATATCGCCGCCGCCCTCAGCATCCTCGAACACCTCGGCGTCGACATCATCGGCCTCAACTGCTCCACCGGCCCCGATTACATGCGCGAGCCGGCCCGCTACCTCGGTGAATACAGCACCAAGCCGGTTTCGATCATCCCGAACGCCGGGATCCCAATCAACGTCGATGGCCTCGCCGTCTTCCCGATGGAACCGGACCCGATGGCGAAGGGTCTGCTGGAGATGGTCGACGATTTTGGCGTCGACATCGTCGGTGGCTGCTGCGGCACCACGCCCGAGCATCTCTCCGCCATCGTCAAGTCAATCAACCGCACCACCGTCATGCCGCGCCCCGCGAAGCCGCTGCCGCAGGTCGCGTCGATGATCCGCGCCGTCGATCTTCAGCAGGATCCGGCCCCGACCATCCTTGGTGAGCGCGTCAACACGCTCGGTTCCCGCAAGGTCAAGCGCCTGATCCTTGCCGACGACCTCGATGGCGTGCTCGAAGTTGCCACGAGCCAGATGGAGGAAGGCGCCCACCTTCTCGATGTCTGTGTTGCCCTCACCGAGCGCACCGACGAACGCGAGACCATGCGCCAGCTGGTCAAGAAGCTCGCCCTGACCGTCGAAGGGCCGCTCGTGATCGACTCCACCGAGGCCGACGTCGTCAAGGACGCTCTCGAGCAGTATCCGGGCCGTGCCATCATCAACTCCATCAACATGGAAAACGGCCGTGGCAAGATCGAGTCGATCATGCCGCTGGCCATGGACCATGGCGCCGCTGTCATCGCCCTCACCATCGACGAAGAGGGCATGGCGAAAACCCGCGAGCGCAAGCTGGAGGTCGCGAATGCCATCCACGACATCGTGACCAACGAATACGGCCTGGCGCCGGAGAACCTGATCTTCGACGCCCTCACCTTCCCGCTCACCACTGGCGATCCGGAGTTCCAGACCTCCGCCATCGAGACCATCGAAG
>JAEZJB010000040.1 GCA_023415845.1 Chloroflexota bacterium
TGGCTTCGGCAGGTCGCACTGATTACATTGATGGCCCAGATTGGTTCGTTCGTGCCGGCCGACCAGGCGAGTATCGGGATCGTCGATCGGATCTTCACCCGGATCGGCGCGCAGGACGATATCGCAACCGGTCAAAGCACGTTCATGGTCGAAATGCTGGAGACCGCAAACATCCTCGCTCACGCCAGTCCACGCTCACTGATCGTGCTGGACGAGATCGGTCGCGGCACCAGCACCTACGATGGCCTCGCAATCGCGCGGGCGATCGTGGAGTACATCCACAACTCGTCGCACCTGGGCGCCAAGACCCTGTTTGCCACCCATTACCACGAACTTACCGAGCTGACCGAGATTCTGCCCCGGGTCAAATCGTATCGAATGGATGTGCTGGAAGAAGGCGATCAGGTCGTCTTCCTTCGGCAAGTGGTTCCTGGTGCCGCAGACCGGTCCTACGGCATTCACGTTGCCCAGCTGGCCGGAATTCCGCGGGGTATCATTCGGCGAGCCGAAGAAGTGCTGGCCGACCTCGAAGCAGGTTCCGGAAGCTCAACTTCTCGCCGCGAAGCCATGCGCCGCGCAGAACCGATGAACCTGCAATTGACGATGTTCGACGTAGCCTCGCCCGCACTTGACCGCCTGCGCGAACTGGACGTTGAGGCCATGTCTCCGCTGGAGGCAATCAACACACTGTTCGAACTCAAACGCCTCGCCACTACCGACTCCTGATTGTGACAGACGCCGTGGTCCCGATTTCCTCGCCCCGCCTGCCCAATGTCCCTGTCATCCCGCTTCCGCTGGAACGGAGGGTGAGGTGACCTCCGACATTGCCACACTCCCACCATCCACGCAGACCGAGCTTGAGGCAGGCCAAGAATCTCTGGCGGCGACTGAAGACTGGTCATTCGACACGGAGCGAACCCGATGGTTCGAACGAGTTGGACTCTGGGCGCCAGCGACGCTGCTCTGCCTGTCCAGCCTGGCACTGGTGATCGTGCTTCTCGGCACGCCGGTTGAGGCGGGAAATCGAGGCCTGACGAATCTCACCGAGTCCTATGGTGCCCTTGAGCGGGTAGCGCTGTGGCAGCGCGCGTTCGACTGGTTGCCCGCAGTCGGCCAGGGCGCCGATGACTTTCGGTTGGCTCCAGGGGTGATTGCGTGGGTCTCCCGGCTCGGAATCGTCGGTCTCTGCCTGGCGCAGGCATGGGCATTCTGGCTCGGTTGGCGGGGGATGACCCGTTCGCTCCTGGCCTGGCTGGTGCCACCTATTCTGGCCCAGGTGATCATGATTGCGATGGTGCCAAGCAACGCCGATATCTTCTTCTACGAAATGACTGGCGACCTGGCAGCCAACGGGATCAATCCCTACGCCCATGCCCTGATGGAGTTTCCGGATCATCCGCTCTTGCCCTACAACCACTGGATCGAGATGACGGCGGTCTACGGCCCCGTCTGGACGTCGATCAACGCCGGAATCATGTCGGTCACGGGCGCTGATCCGATTGCGGCCACCCTGGTCTACAAGATCTTCTTCGGCGTCATCGCCATCGCCCTGGCTGCGCTCGTCTACGCCTTCGTTCGACACCTGACGCAGCGCCCACAGCTGGCGTGCGTTGCCGCAGTCCTTGTGGCCTGGCAACCGGCGATGATTCTGGAAAGTGCAGGACAGGGGCACAACGATCCAGTGATGCTGCTCCTTTCCACCGCCGGCATGTTTCTGGCCGTGGCGGGCGGCACTGCGGCGGTACGCGGCGGTGTGATCCTGGTGACGCTGTCCGCGCTCGTCAAATATGTGACGCTCCCGATCCTTGCCCTGTTGACGCTCACTCGACTGAGCGACCGGAAGCGAAGTGGGGGCGTGCCACGGGTGCTGCTGGGTGCAGCACTCGACGTGGTGGCGTTTGGACTGGTGGCATTCGTGGCGTTCCGTCCATTCTGGAATGGCTTCTCCACCATCACCGAAATGCTCGCCGAACCGGGCCGGCTCTACACCAATCCGCTCTGGTTCGATCCATACATGCTGTTCGATTGGGTATTCCCGCACAGAGTCGCCCGGACATGGGCGAACATCACGCGGCCACTGCTCCAGGTAGTGACGATTGGCATCGTGCTCGTCGTGCTGGCGCGATTCGCCTGGTTCTGCTGGACTCAGGCCGCCGCGACCGAAACGACCTCTCGCCTGCCGGTCTGGACGCGGCCACTGCTCGTGAGCTGGGCAATCATGCTGACGGCCCTGGCGCTCCTCCCGGTCAATTCCCACCCGTGGTACTGGACGTGGCCGATCGTGCCTTTGGCCGTGCTGGTCACATTCAACGCTTCCAGTTCACTGGCACCAGCAGAGCCGAATATCTCGCCGCTGGCGGGCCGGGCGGTGGTGCCGCGGTGGTTCTGGGCCTACCTGGCCCTCACCTGCATCTTGACACTGGCATACCACACAAGGATCGTGCACCTGTGAGGAATGAAGACCCCGGACGGACCAGCAGCACCAGGTGGCTCACCATTGCGGCACTAGCAGCGCTGGGCGTGCTGATTGCATGGACGTTTGCCGACCTCGGTGTCTTCGATCTGTGGACCACCGTGTCGACCGAGAACGGCACCTACCGGGTCATCAACACCTTTGCGTCGGTGGACCATCCGTTCCACGCCACACGGGCCCAGCTCCTGCTGGACAGCATTCGGGACGGAGAGATCCTGCGCTGGATCCCGAGCCACCAGGGCGGATACCCGGTGGAGTTCTATCCACTGGGGGCGGCGTGGCTCGAGGTCGTTTTATGGGCTGCGATGCTCGGGCAGGTACCGATTATCGCGGTCCACAAGATCGCCGTGGCCGTCGTTTTTGTCCTGCCGGTCGTCGGGTTCTGGATCCTGGCACGAGGCGACCGGCTGAATCCGTTCGTGCCCGTGCTGGCGTTGGC
>JAEZJB010000090.1 GCA_023415845.1 Chloroflexota bacterium
TGGGCCGGTTCGCCGAGTCGATCGGGGTGCCGGAACTCGCCGGTCCCTACCTTCTCACCGGGGCGGTGTTCCTGGCGGCCGCGGTGTTGATTACGCTCCTGCTCCAACCCGATCCGCTTCTCGTGGCCCGTGATATCCGGATCCAGGCCGGTGAACTCAATGCCTCCACCGCACGCCAGAAGCGCCCGATCAGGCAGGTCTTCGCCCAGATTCGCTCGATTCCCGCCGCCCTCTTGGGATTGACGTCCGTGGTGGTTGGTCACGCCGTCATGGTCTCGGTCATGTCGATGACCCCCGTGCACCTGCAGCACGACGGCGCGTCACTCCGCATCGTCGGCATCGTGATCAGTGCCCACATCACCGGCATGTACGTCGCATCACCACTGGTCGGAATCGGTGTCGACCGCTACGGCCGTCGCCCGATGATGATGGTCGGCGCCCTCATCCTGTTGCTGGCCTGCGCCTTCGCCGGCACCGCCACCGGCCACGAAACGGTTCAGCTGGGAATCGGCCTCACCCTCCTCGGGCTTGGCTGGAGTTGCACCCTGATTTCCGGCTCGACCCTGCTGACCGAATCGATCCCGATCGAGGACCGCCCCGAAGCCCAGGGCACCACCGACCTGCTGATGGGGGTCGCCGGTGCCTCGGCGGGCCTGCTCTCGGGTCTGGTGGTTGGGCTCGGCTCGTACGCCCTGCTGACGGTCATCGCCAGCCTCGTCACCATTCCGCTGATCCTCTTCGTTCTCCGGCCCGCCGTCCTGGCTCGCCTTGTCCGCCCCGTCTAGCAACGCCAACGGCACCAGCACTGGACGAACGGCGGCAGGTCCAGGCCAGGAGTTCAGCCCTGCTCGGCGTCCCACAGTTGTCGCTGAACCTGCAGGTGCCCAACGTGAACGGCTGTGTGGTCGAGCGCATGCAACAGCACATCGGCCACCCGCCAGTCCCGCTCCTGGTAGCGTGGCTCGGTGGTCGAACGGCCCAGATCGTCGTAGGTGAGGTTCTCCAGCAGGTCGTGAACGCCCTGCAGCCAGCGATCGTAGCGAGCACGGATCTCGGTCAGGTCGCCGGTCGCCAGGAACTCCCCTTCACGCACCCGATTGGAGGGCTCTCCACCAACCGCATGCACGGTCATGAATTCGCCTGCCGAGACGATGTGGATCAGGATCGCGGCGAAAGTGTTCATTTCGTGACCACCTTCAGTGGCCGCAGCCGGCTTCCAGGTGTTGAACTGGTCGGCCGGAATCCCGTCGACCGCCGCGAAGATGTCATCCACCAGCGTCGTCAGGTGCCGCTCCATGGCGGTGCCAAAGGCGTTCATCTCGTCTGCTCCAGGTCTCTGGCTCACGCCGGGGAGATGCCCCGAATCCAGGGGCGCTCGTTGCCAATCGTGGTCGGCAGGCCATGGCCATTCATCACCACCAGCGAATCCGGCAGCTCCAGCAGCCGCAGCAGCGAACGGTTCATCACTGCCTGGTCCGAACCGGGAATGTCGGTGCGGCCGTGACCACCCGGGAACAGGATGTCGCCACCCAGGAACACATCCTGATCGGTGTTGACCAGCGCGATATGTCCCACGTCATGCCCTGGCAGGTGCATCACGTCGAAGACGGTTTCGCCCACCGTCACCGTATCGCCATCGGCCAGCGTGGCATCGACGGTGCCAGGCTCGATCTCGATCGGCAAACCTGCCCCGGGCTGGACGATTCGATCGACGACCAGTTCGTGCGCCCACACCGGCACACCGAAGGTGCGGGCCACGGCCGCCACGTCACCAATGTGGTCCCAATGGCCGTGGGTGATGACGAGCGCCTTGACGTTCCCCCCGTTTTCCCGCGCCGCCTGGGCAATCAGGCTGAGGCTGCCCGGCGGGGCATCGACCACGATCGCGTCATTCGTGGCATCGTCGACCACGAGATAGGCGTTGGTCTCCAGGGGACCAGCCGGAATCCGCGTAATACTCACACTCATGGGAACGTCCTGTCCGTCAGCGAATACCTCTGCTCCGGAGCGTAGCACAGGCATCTGATCCTCACTCCGGGTCAGTCCCGGGTCAGATCCGATCAACTGGCATCCACAAAACGCACCGTGTCTCCCGGCTTGAGCTGGCCAAGCGCATCGAGATCGGCCGACACCACCACCGCGATCTTCGGGTAGCCCCCAATCGTCGCCCGCCCCGGCAGCATCACGATCGGCTGCCCCTCGCCCGTGACCTGGATCGCGCCCGTCACCATCCCCTCGGAGATGACGTCCGCCCCACCCTGCGGAACGATCGTGGAGCCCGCCAGTCGTAACCCCATCCGGTTGGACGACGGTGAAACCGTAAACACTCCATCGAGAAACGTCCGCCAGGTTTCCTCGCTGAATCGTTCACGTTGCGGCCCCGGTAACACCCGGATCACCGATGCCCCCGACACAAGTTCTCCCGGCACCCGGAGGCCGTCACCTCGCCGCATGCCAGCGCGCAACCGATCACCCGCCCGCAGCGGACGTCCCTCATAGCCTCCGAAGCCCGCGGTCAGGTCGGTTGACCTGCTCCCCAGTAGCACCGGCCCCTCGATTCCACCCTGCAGGCAGAGGTAGGCCCGCGCACCCGTCCGCGGCGGTTCGGCGGAAAACCGCAATTTGTCCCCCGGTTTGACGACCCGCACTGCCCCGACCGGCAAGGGCAGGTCGTTCAGCATGGCCCGAAAGTCAGCCCCGGTCAGCACGATCCGGGTCGGCCGCAGAAACCGGATTCTCGGCCCCACCAGCGTCATTTCCAGCTCCGCCGCATCATCGGGGTTGCCCAGCAAACGATTCCCGGCAATCAGGGCGGCCCGGTCGGCGGCACCCCCTGGCGAAACTCCCATCTGCCCGTATCCGGGTCGTCCGAGGTCCTGCACCGTGTCCTGAAGTCCGGGCGCCACAACCTCGAGCATTGCCGCGGCGTGTCTGCGCACCGGAACCATCTTTGGCGGAGGCAACGCCCCTGGATCGACCGCTGCCGGATCCTGCCTGAACCGCACTCGGTCCCCTGCTCGCAACAGCGAGGCCGGATTCCGGTTCGGGTCGAACAGGCGTAACCCTGTCCGTCCGATCACGTTCCAGCCGCCTGGAGTCGCCAGCGAGTAGACACCGGTCTGGGCTCCGCCAATTCCCACCGATCCAGCCGGCACCCGGGTTCGTGGGGTCACTCGGCGCGGTGTAGCCAGTTCCGCGGGCAGCCCGATCAGGAAGGCGAACCCCGGCGCAAACCCGATCGCCCCCACCTGGTAGGTGCCTCCAGCATGGCGGTCGATGATCTCCTGCGCGGAAAGACCGGTCGCCGTCGCCACGTCGAGCAGGTCTGGGCCCGCCTCCCCGCCATAGGCCACCGGTATGTCGATCTCGTCCGGGGGCGAAACATCGAGCGACTCCCGTTCAAGGCGTCGCCAGCCCTCCCGGACCAGGTCCCGCAGGTGATCGCCGTCCGCCGCAACCGGGTCCAGGATCAGCACCATGGTGGTGTACGAAGGGATGACGTCGAGCACGCCCGCTTCCCGGCGGTTCATCACATACTCGGCCAGGCGCACGATCCGGCGGCTCAGATCGGCATCGATCTGCTCGCCAAAGCGGAAGAGCAAACCATGGTCTGCCAATGGATAAACAGGTACGGAATGATCGTCATCTCCGGCACGCCGAATCCATCTCACCGTGGCCGCCCTGGCCGCTCGATCGAGATGCCTTCCGCCACGAATCTCCTCTTCAGCGCCTCGGCAATCGCCACCGCCGACGGAGTATCGGAGTGGATGCAGATGGTATCGGCAGTCATCGGGATCACCTCACCATCGATTGTCTCGATCACACCGTCACGCACCAGGCCCACCATCCGGTCGCCAATCTGGTCCAGATCCTCGATCACCGCTCCGGTTCGGGACCGAGGGACCAGCGAACCGTCAGCGAGATAAGCCCGGTCAGCAAACGCTTCACACACGACCCGGAGGCCAGCCGCTGTCCCCGCGTCAGCCAGCGCTGTGCCCGGAATCGCGAAAAAGAGCAGGTCGGGATCGACGGAGGCCACACCATCCGCGATTGCCTCCGCCACCACTGGATCGTGAACCGCCAGGTTGTAAAGAGCGCCATGCGCCTTCACGTGCTGCAGACTGGTTCCCGCCGCCCGGCAGAACGCAGCCAGCGCCCCGACCTGGTAGATCACGTCCGCCCGAATCTCCGCTGCGGTGCACTGCATCGTTCGGCGTCCGAAGCCGAGGCGATCGGGGAACCCCGGATGCGCCCCGATCCCCACCCCGGCGTCGATCGCCCTCGCCACGGTCCGTTCCATCATCAGGGCGTCTCCACCGTGATAGCCACAGGCGACGTTGGCACTCGAGATCAATGGAAAGAGGGCTTCATCAGCACCCACTCGAAAGGGACCGAATCCCTCCCCCAGGTCGCTGTTCAGGTCAATGGCGAATGTCTCGTCCGGCATCAGGCAGTTCCTCAGGCTTTCGAGTGGCGAAGTCCCGCCGCTTCGGCTGCTTCTGGTGTCCGAAAGAACCTGTCGGCTACGGTTCGATCGTAGGCAAACCCACCTGGCACGTGATAGATCCCCGATCGGATGTTTCCCTTGATCGGATATCCGGCCGGCGCCTCATGACCGCCATTACCCGGCATCGAATCCGCCAGGTCCTCGCCATCACCCATTGCTGGCGCAGGAGGTTCGTCCGCCATCGGTTCGGGATCAGCAGCGACAGGCTGGGCGGGTGGCGGAGTCTGCGGCTGCATCGCAGGCGGGGCCGGCGCCAGCGCCGTCCGGGGACGGAGCGCCATGCCCACCGCCCCGAAAATCACCCCCACCACGAAGGCGCCCAGCATCGAACCAACAATCAACAGGCGGTTATCGTCGTTACGCCGCATATGGGACCACCTTCCTCGTGCTGGTGATGCCTCACCAGCCGGGTATCTCCGGAGATCGATGGGGATAATGGTAAACTTCTCTGTATCGCCCGTCTGCCAGCTCACCAGTGCCGGTCAGACCTGTCCCTGCTGGCAACTGTTCGTGTTCACACTCGCAGTTGTCCCCACTTTCCACAATTCAGTCCCCATTGCTCCCGTCGTCCGCCTTCCGTTTCCCGGAGCTCCCCCTTCACGCCCATGAACCAGCCAGATTCCACCACCGTCGATCTCGCGATCACGCCTCGTCCCGCTTCCCGCCGTCAACGCCCGGTCGGTCTCTACGATCTCACCTTCAGCCAGCTGGAGGAGCGTCTGACCGAACTCGATGCCCCCGCCTGGCGGGCCCGCCAGATCTACGATTGGGCCTACGCCAAGAAGGTCACCGGCTGGGATGGCATGAAGAACCTGCCGTCCGCGCTCCGGGCTACCCTCACCGAGTCACTTCCGTTCGCCACCATGAAGCCGGTCAGGGAACAGGTCACCGACAACGGTGACACCTACAAGACGCTCTACGAAACCTTCGACGGTCAGTTCGTCGAAACCGTGCTGATGCTCTACCCCGACCGCGCAACGGTCTGCGTCTCATGTCAGGTAGGATGCGCGGTGGGCTGTGCGTTCTGCGCCACCGGCCTTGGCGGATTGATGCGCAACCTCACCGCCGGCGAAATCGTCCAGCAAACCGTCGATGCGGCTCGTCGCGCCGGGGAACTCGGTCGCTCCCTCACCAACCTTGTCATGATGGGCATGGGCGAGCCACTCCAGAACTACGTCGACACCATGCGCTTCGTCGAGATCATCCACGACCCCCGCGGGCTGAATTTCGGCGCTCGGCGCATCACGATCTCGACCTCGGGCATCGTTCCGCGCATCGACGCGCTTGCCGAGGAGCCGCTGCAGGTCAACCTCGCCGTTTCGCTGCACGCCCCCAACGACGAACTGCGCTCCAGCCTCGTACCGATCAACAAGCGATACCCCATCGCCGACTTGATGGCGGCCTGCGATCGCTACACAGCCAAAACCGGCCGCCGCATCTCGTTCGAATATGCCCTGATGAATGGCGTGAACTCATCGGACGAAATCGCCCGCGAACTCGGCCAGTTACTGAAAGGCCGGCTCTGTCACGTCAACGTGATTCCGTTCAATCCGGTCGAGGTGCTGGAGTTCGAACGGCCCGATCCGGTCGGCATCGAGCGCTTCGCCGAGGTCCTGCGCTCCACCGGCATTCCCACTACCGTCCGCTACTCCCGGGGTGTGGAAATCGACGCCGCCTGTGGACAACTTCGCCACAAGCACCAGCAGGCAGTCGCCTCTGCGTAACCAGTTGGTCGTCCAGCCTCCATACCATTCGTGCCAGGAAGGGGTCTCGCATGACACACGCGCCTTCAGCTCCTGTGCCCGCCATCAAGGTCTCCCTGGCTACCCGTGACCAGCTTCCGGAGGCTGTGACAGTCATCACCAATGGCCTGCTGGTCGAACCCGGATTTACGGCGCTGCTGCCCGACGAGCGACAACGGCGCAGGGTCATGACCTCGCTCATGACCGGCATTGCGCGCATCTCGCAGAGCCGCGATGCCTGCTATGTCGCCCGCGATCTGGGCTCCATCACCGGCGTCGCGATCTGGGCTCCACCTGGAACCTACCCCTTTGATCTCCGCACCAACCTTCGCATGGCTCCCCATATCCTCCACCTGATCGGGCTTGGACCTCGCACCCTGTCCCAATTGGCTGCGATGGATACCAACGCCAGCAAGCACTTTCCCCAGGAACCGTGCTGGTACCTCCAGGCCCTGGGCGTGGATCCCACCCGCCAGGGACAGGGCATCGGCTCGGCCATCATGCGCTCGTGTCTCCACCACATCGACGCGCAAGGCGACGCTGCCTACCTCGAGACCTCCGGTGAAGCCAACGTCCGCTTCTACCAGCGCCTGGGATTCGAGATCCGCGAAGAGGGCGTCCATCTCGTCCCGGCCAGCCTGGGCGTGAAGCACTGCACCATGTTCCGTTCTCCCCAATTGACCGACACCAACCCAACCTGACCCACATCGGTTCAGCGAGGGCGAAACATCCTGATCTGCTGATTCGCGAAGAACCCACCTTCGACCGGTATTCCCGTATCTTTCCCCGCCCTCGCCGCCTGGATATCCACACCCCCTGTGGACAACATGTGTACAACCACCAGCAGGGCACCATTCCCGGAAAGCGTTCTCCCTGCTCTGGAATGCTTCTGTAACCCTTGTCTCCCGCCCCGCTAATGCAATTGACACGCCTCGTTCCCATACTCGGAACCGGGGCCAGCAGTTCACCGAGGACATCTCGAAGACCAGTGGGCGAGGTGTTCTCACCAGCCGACTGGGAGATCACCATGTCCGATCAACAAGCGCTCACCCGTCATCAGGGACCGCCGTCGAGGCGGCCTGGATCCAACCTGCTTCAGCGATTTCTGGCTTGGGTGTGGTCGTCACCATGGCTCGCGATCTCTGCCACCATCGTCCTCACCGGGAGTGCGGCACTGGCCATGGCCTGGGCCATGCCACGCGGTCCAATCACGTCCGTGCAGGCCCTCCTGGTGGTCACCGGGGGTCTGGTCGTAGGGGTAATTGCCGGGCTGGTGATGCGATCGCGCTGGGCACTGCTGATTGCGCCGGTCACATCTGTCGCTGTCCTCGAAGTCGCGCTGCGAGTGGGTCACAGCCTCGTCTTCGATCCTCCACGCTTCGACATGACCTACGGTATCGTCGCCATCGTGCTGGGCCGCGGTTTCATCTTCCTCGTCGGCATCATCCCCATGATGGTCGGTGTGCCCTACGGCACAGCGCTGGCACGGCGAATCGACCGCAGGCCCGCAAAACATCATGGCCTCGTTCACCGCGCCATCGGCTTCCTCCCCACGGCCGGCATCATCGCCCTGGCTCTCCTTATCGCCTGGCCCGCCAGCATGCCACCCGTCAGGGGCGCTGATGGCAATGAGATTTCGGGTGGGATCAACGAACTCACCACCGTCCCGCTCGGCGGGCACGACCAGTGGATATCGATCAGGGCTGCGCATCCCGATGCCCCCGTCCTGCTCTGGCTCAGTGGCGGACCGGGTCAATCAGACATGGCGTTCACCCGGGCGCTGTTCGACAACGTTGCCCGTGAGATGGTCTTCGTCAATTGGGATCAGCGAGGCGCCGGCAAATCACGTCCGGCCCTTGATCCCGCCGACACCATGACACCCGACCAGGCGGTTTCCGACACGATCGAGCTCGCCAATTACCTCCGCGATCGGTTCGACGAAGAAAAGATCTACCTCGCCGGTGAATCGTGGGGCACCACGCTCGGCGTGCTCGCCGTCCAGCAGCGACCCGATCTCTTCTATGCCTACATCGGGAGCGGGCAGATGGTCAGCCAGCGGGAAACGGACCGCATCATCTACCACGATCTCCTCGACTATGCCGCGACCACCGGGGACAGCGATCTCACCAGGCGCCTGCAGGAGTTTGGTGAACCTCCCTACGCCGACATCTGGGCGTACACCTACGTCCTGGACCACTACGAGTTGATCGAGCCTGAATACACCCCACCGCAGGTCTATCTCGATGCCGGCAATCGCGCGAACATCGGTCCCTGGGGAGTGCTCGCCGACGAATACACCTTCGTCGAAAAGGTCAACCTCCTGGCTGGCGCCCTCGATATGTTCGCGGTCATGTACCCGCAGCTTCAGGA
>JAEZJB010000164.1 GCA_023415845.1 Chloroflexota bacterium
CAGCGATCAACAGCCTCTGGGAGACGCTGGACCCGACCCTGCTCGACGAATATGGTGTGACCCTGATTTACATAGGTCCGAACGAGACATTGGGTAGCCCCTACAACCGGGGCGAGCCCTCGGCGACGAATCCGTGCTTCCCTCCTCGACGTTTTGATGACTGGTCGACTCTTGAAACCTAGGCCTCGGTCCCGACGCGAGGACCGCCATAGGCTTCGTCCAGCACTTCAACGATGTGCCGAACCGGAATGTCGACATCGTTTCGGCGCAGCGACGTCCTCAACTGCATGTGGCAACCCGGGTTCGCGGTCACCACGAATCCGGCGCACGTCGCTTCGATGTTTTCCGCCTTTCGGTCGCCAAGGTCGTCGGCCATCTCGCGGCGGATGATGTTGTAGATTCCGGCGCTCCCACAGCAGAGCGACGATTCCTTCATCTCCACCAGTTCCAGGCCGGGAATCTGGTTGAGAAGCTTCCTCGGTTGCGCGGTAATTCGCTGGGCGTGCGCCAGGTGACAGGGCTCCTGGTAGGTGAAGGTTCCCTTGACCTCATGTGTTGGCGGTTCCAGCTCTCCAACCGCCAGAAACTCGGAGATATCCATCACCCGGTTGGCGAAGGCCTCGGCCCGATCTGCATACTCGGGATCATCCTTCAGCAGGTAGCCGTATTCCTTCAGTGCCGCGCCACATCCCGCCGCCGTTACGATCACTCGATCGGTGCCTTCGAAAGCATCGATGTTCTTGCGTGCCAGGTCCCGGCCCCCGTCCAGCATTCCGGAGTGAATGTGCAGCGCCCCGCAACATTGCTGCGCTTCCGGCACCACGGTCGCTACATGGTTGTGTTCGAGCACCCGTCCCGTCGCTCGATTGACGTTCGAGAAGACGGTGCTCATGATGCAGCCGTTGAACAACTGCACGGTTTCCCGCGGCGCCTCGGGAGTCCACGATTCCTTGCCGGAAACCAGTGGCGCCTCGGCGATGGGCGGCAACATGGCCTCGAGCGTTTCCAGCTTCAGCAACTTCAGCATCCCGGTTTTTCGCGCGACGGTGCCCAGACCAGACTTCTGGTACACGCGCAGCAGATTCACCATCGCTCGGAAGCGCCGAATATCCGAAAACGGCACATCCATGCCTAGTTTTCTGCCTGCTCGTTGCCAGAGTGGTCGTGGTCTGTGCTCCTCCAGCTGGGCGCGAGACGCTTCAACCAGGGGGCCGTAATGCACGCCGGACGGGCACACCGCTTCGCAGGCCCGGCAGTTGAGGCATTGGTACATCTGCTCGTCGAACTCGGGGTCGAGCAGGTCGAGGCGCCCGTCAGCCACCGATTTCATGAGCCAAAGCCGACCCCGCGGCGACGATGCTTCGTTTCCCGTCATCCGATAGGTGGGACAGGTTGGCAGGCACATCCCACAGTGGACGCAGGCTCGCAACAGGTCGTCGTCCGGAACGTCCTCTCCACTGAATCCGTGCTGCACCATGTCGACAAGCGAGACCGCCATTTGCGAATGTCCTTTTCCGCGGCCGCCCGCCGGGGCGTGCCATTCCTCTACCTAAATGAACAGCCGTCCCCGATTGAGTACCTGACCAGGGTCGAAGGTGCGCTTGATCGATGTCATGGTCGCGTGTCCGGAGTCTGCGTCACCCCAAACGTCGACGTCCACCCGCAGGCTCTCTGGGGCCGCTTCGATCACCCACGATCCATCATCAGATCGCACCAGGTCAGCAATCGCTGTGAATGTGGCTGCAGGGTCGATGTTCGCCTTGGTGCCTATTTGCACCCGAAGGCTTCCGCTTCCCGGCAGGACTAGTATCCTGGCGTCCTGCGAGAGCTCTGAAATGCGTTTCGCCAGGGCGGGCAATGCCTCATTTCCCACGGAGACAGCGAGTTGCATCACCGAGTCCACGCCGGCAAAGTCGTCGGTTGTCGCTTGCCACCAGTTGGCCGAATCCGCGCCATCCAGCCGCGAGGAGTCGCCTGTTGCCACGGAGATCAGTTCCGCAGCCATGGCGTTTACTGCTCGCTCCCGTCCGGTGCATCTGGTTGCGAGAACGACACGATCCTGAGACGCGACAACGGCAATCGCATCAAGTGGCAATCCGGTCTGGGCCAGCGAAAGCCCGGCTTGCACCGCGTCGGCGACGGCATCGAACGTCTGCAGGACGGTCGCTTCCGCGCGGGCTATTGGTACAACCTTCAGGTTTACCGATGTGATAACCGCGAGTGATCCCCACGATCCGTGCAAAAAGCGGGGGATCTCAAAACCTGAAACGTTCTTGACCACCATCCCGCCGGCTCGGGCCACCAGGCCGTCACCTCTCACGAACTCGCATCCGATCAGCAGGTCGCGGAGGGAGCCTTGCCGAAACTTTCGCGCACCGGCGAAGCCGGTCGCCACCACGCCCCCGACGGTGGCTTTGTCCGGGTGTGGCACGTCGATTGGCAGCGTCTGCCCTTGCTCGGCTAGCGTTGCCTGCAGGTCTGCCCAGGTCGTCCCTGCTTTCACCGAGAGCGTGAGGTCGGCTGGAGCATAGGAAATCACGCCTGAATTCGACGTCATGTCCAGCCCGACGTCCACAGTTGCCGGCTTGCCGGTGACGAGGCTTTTCCTGCCCCCGAACGGAACCACTGTCCGGTCGGCGCTGGTCGCCTCGCTCAGGAGTGCCCCCAGGTCCTCCGCCGAACTGAATTCCACAATCTCCCTGGCAATCAGTCCCTTGGCCAGCGTTGAATCAGTCGTCTTGCTCATCTAGATCGCCACAATCCCGTGTTGCTGTTCCATCGCCTTCATATGGAGTTCCCGAATTTCACCGCACATGTACCCGGTCGGAATGACCTTGTTCGGGTTGAACCTGTCGTCTGGATCGAAGGCTTGCTTCAGACCCGCCATCGCCCGCAGGTCGTTCTCCGAGAACACGAGGGTCATGTAGCCTCGCTTTTCGGTGCCAATTCCATGCTCGCCGCTCAACGTGCCGCCGAACTTGACGCATTCGTGAATCAGGTCATGGCTGGCCTCCAGCACCCGCTCCACGTCTCCGGCATTTCGCCGGTCGAACAGCATCAGCGGGTGCAGGTTGCCGTCCCCCGCGTGAAAGACATTGGCAATCTGCAGGCGGTGGTGTCGCGAAATCGCTTCCACCGCTTCGAGCGTCTCCGGAAGTTTTGACCGTGGCACCACGGTGTCATGCAGGTAGTAATTGGGCGCCAGTCGGCCCATCGCCGCCAGCGCCATCTTCCGCCCCTTCCACAACAGGTCACGCTCGGTCGCAGTGGTCGCCAGGCGCACTTCCCTGGCGCCGGCTTCGAGGCACAGGGCGGTGATTTCTTCGACCGAATCCTCGACCTCTGCCGGATGGCCGTCTGACTCGATCAGCAGCACTGCTCCTGCATCCATCGGGTATCCCGCGTGATAGGCCGGCTCGACGGCCTGAATTGTCAGGTTGTCCATCATTTCAAGCGAGGCCGGCAGGTTGCCCGCCGCGATGATCGCGGTGACAGCATGCGACGCATCTTCCAGCGAACCAAACGCGGCCAGTTGCACGGAGATCGCTCCTGGCGACGGTGTCAACCGGACGAGGGCCTTCGTCACAATGCCGAACATCCCTTCCGACCCCACCAGCGCTGCAGTCAGGTCGAGGCCGCCGTACCCGTCCCCTGCGGTTCGGGTCCAGATCACCCCACCGTCCGGCAGCACCACCTCGAGTCCAAGAATATGGTTCGTCGTCACTCCGTACTTCAGGCAGTGCGGCCCACCCGAGTTCTCCGCCACGTTGCCGCCAACCGTGCACGCCTTCTGGCTCGATGGATCTGGCGCGAAGAAGAATCCGTCTGGCTTCACCAGGTCCGAGAGTTCCAGGTTGATCACGCCCGGCTCAACCAGTGCCGTGCGCTCCAGCCGGTCGACCTTCAGCACCTTGTCCATCCGGGTCAGCGCGATGATGATCCCGCCCGATTGCGCGATCGCCCCTCCCGACAGCCCGGTTCCTGCTCCTCGGGCCACCACCGGTAGTCCTGCTCGGCGTGCCAGCTTCACGATTGCAACGACTTGTTCGGTCGTCGTGGGGAGCACAACCGCCGCTGGGGCAGCCGTGTCGACGGCCCCGTCCACCGAGCCATCGTATTCGTAAACCATCAGGTCTACCGGCCGATGCCTGAGCCCTTCACTGCCCACGATGCGTTCAAGGTCTGACAGCAGTGTGTTGCGGTCCATGCGTGATGTTCCCGGTCGCGAAATCGTCTCGCCAATATCTCGCCGAAGTGTCCCACTTTCATCCGGGACCGTACAGCCACGATACCTGGGATTTGGAAGTGGCAGTGCGGTCCTTTTCCTCGTCAGGTCCCCGCCTGGAATGCGATTGGCTGCCAGACCTCACCCGTCGGCGTCCGGGAGATCGGCTGCTGTGGCGCTACACTTCGCAAGGGCAATGTCGCCCGAAAAGGACCGGACGCGCTGCATCCGGTGCCCACGTCAATGAAACTTCAGGGGATGGCATGGACCAGGCACGAGACGAGCAACCGCAACCAGAGCTCCGCGCGAAAGGCGTTGCTCGGATTCTGATCTCCGAGGACGAGCTCCAGCAGGAGATTCGCTCGATGGCCGCCGAACTCGACGCCGAATATGGCGCCGATCAGCCGCTGATGATCGGCGTGCTCACCGGTGCCGTCGCCTTTATGGCCGATCTGATGAAGGCCATGACGATTCCCCTCGAGATCGACTTCATGGCGATCTCGTCCTATGGCGCCGCCACTCGCTCGTCAGGAGTGGTCCGTATCCTCAAGGACCTCAACGCCGAAATCGAGGATCGCCGCCTGATCATCGTCGAGGACATTGTCGACAGCGGCCTCACACTTCAGTACCTGCTCGAATTGCTCAGGGCCCGCAATCCGCGCGACATCCGTGTCGTTGCCCTTCTCAAGAAGGACAAGCCTGACGCAATCGACGTGCAGGCCGACCGTGTCGGGTTCCACATCCCCGACGAATTCGTGGTCGGCTACGGGCTGGACTACGCAGGCCGGTATCGCAATCTTCCCTATGTCGCCGTCCTCGATCCCAGTGAATACTCCTCGAAGTAGCGACCTTCGTCGTTCTTCGTCACTCGCGTCACCGGCCCCCAATCCAGATTCGGAAATGCCGTCGAAGGCGACCAGGTCACTGCCTGGTCGCCTTTTCTGTGCCAGTTCAATCAGCCCGATCGGAATCCTGGATAGCCTCCCATCGGAAAGATGTGCAGGTCCAACAGCATGGCAAAATTTGCGTCTTCTCTATACTGGACATATGGCGCAGTGGATCGGAAAGCTCAAATCTCCCCGCAATCTGCTTGTTCGTTCCCGAGGATTCCGGCATGCCCAAACGCAAATGGCTCCGAAGTGGCATCTTCTGGCTCGTCGTCGTCGTGATGATCTGTGTGGTCTGGTTTGCCATCGCCGGTAACCGCAGCGCACGAGATCAAGTCGATTTCAATACCTCGGTCGTCGCCGATATTCGGGAAGGGAAGGTTGAGTCGCTCGTCGCCCAGGAAGGCAGTAGTGACGTCATCGTCCACTACACCGATCCTCAGCGCGACCCCACCGAAACCCGCATCCCGCCCGATAGCAACATCATCGAAGTCCTGACCTCAGCGGGACTTCCCGCCGATTCGGTCCCCATCCAGGTTGAACCTGCCAGTCGCTGGGGCTTCGTCCTCGGGCTACTCGGGTTCCTCCTGCCCTTGCTCCTCATCGGCGGGCTCATCCTCTTCCTCTTCCGCCAGGGGCAGGGCTCGAACAGCCAGGCAATGTCGTTCGGCAAGAGCCGCGCCCGCCTCTTCTCCAGCAATCGACCCACGGTGACCTTCGCCGACGTCGCCGGTGTTGACGAAGCCAAGGAAGAACTGGCCGAAGTCGTCGAGTTCCTCAAGTATCCCGACAAGTTCGCCTCACTCGGCGCTCGCATCCCGCGCGGTGTCCTCCTTGTCGGACCGCCGGGTACGGGCAAAACCCTGCTTTCACGCGCCGTCGCCGGGGAAGCCGGCGTGCCGTTCTTCAACATCTCCGGATCCGAGTTCGTGGAGATGTTCGTCGGTGTGGGCGCCAGCCGCGTCCGCGATCTCTTCGACCAGGCCAAGAAGAGTTCTCCCTGCATCGTCTTCGTCGACGAAATCGATGCCGTCGGACGCCAGCGCGGTGCTGGCCTGGGCGGGTCTCACGACGAGCGCGAGCAGACGCTCAATCAGTTCCTCGTCGAGATGGACGGCTTCGACAGTTCAACCAATGTCATCGTGATCGCGGCCACCAACCGCCCCGATGTGCTCGATCCCGCCCTGCTCCGTCCTGGCCGTTTCGATCGCCAGGTCATCCTCGACCGCCCCGACATCCAGGGCCGCCGCTCGATCCTCGATGTCCATACCCGCGGCAAGCCGATGGAGGAGAACGTCTCGATCGATTCGCTCGCCCGCCAGACCTCCGGCTTCTCGGGCGCCGACCTTGAGAATCTGGTCAACGAAGCCGCCATCCTCGCCGCCCGCCGCAACAAGCGCACCGTCGGCCGCAGCGAGTTGGCGGAAGCCATCGACCGCGTCATCGCCGGACCCCAGCGCAAGAGCCGCGTCATTTCCGAGCGTGAACGGCTCATGACCGCCTATCACGAAGCCGGTCACGCGCTCGTTGCCCGCATGCTTCCCCACGCCGACCCGGTCCGCAAGGTCTCGATCGTCGCTCGTGGGATGGCTGGCGGCTACACCCGCACCGTTCCCGACGAAGACCGCCTCTTCAAGACCAAGGCCCAGTTCACCGACGACATTGCGGTCTTCATGGCTGGTCAGGTCGCCGAGCATCTGGTCTTCGAGGAGATCTCTACCGGGGCGTCCAACGACATCGAACGTGCTACCTCCATCGCTCGTCGCATGGTCACCGAATTCGGCATGAGTTCCCTCGGGCCGCTTGCCTATGGCAAGAAAGAGGAGATGGTGTTCCTCGGCCGCGAGATCAGCGAGCAGCGGAACTACAGCGATGCCGTCGCCCTCCAGATCGACGAGGAGGTCCATCGCATCATCGACGAGGCCCATGCCCGCGCACTTGCAGTCGTCACCGAGCACTTCGACAAACTCGAAGCGATCGCGCTCCTCCTCATCCGCGAGGAGACCATCGACGACGAGCAGTTGGAGCGCCTCTTCGACACGCCTCGTCCGCGGCCGAACCTCGTTGGCCCCCCGGCCGGGCGTCCGTCGGCCCAGGCTCAGGCCGTCGCGAATCGCCTCACGCCCCGTCGCGTCGCCGACCGCTCCGACGGCCGCGATCAGGATCCGCCACCGGTCGGCAATCTCCGACCGCAACCGGCTGGCGATTGACGGTCCACCCGCATCATCGAGCTATTTCCGCTCGATGATGCAGATGAGATTCCCGTCCGGATCTTCCACGTAAAAGACCACCGCAGATCCGATGTCCTCCGGCTCGGATACAGTGCTGGAGAGTTCCCTCGCCCGCTGGCGTGCCAGTACCAGGTCATCGGTGGCGAACATCAGGCGCGGCCCCGTTCCTTTCGCCGCCGCCTTCCCCGGGTACGCATCGAGGATGATGCCCGTTCGGCCCTCCACCGGCAGGTCGTGGATCATGCCTTCGTGCGATGTCCTGCCCGGTGCGATGCCCAGTAACGACGAATACCACTTGATCGCGGCATCCAGATCCGATACGTGGATGAATACGCTGTCAACAACTGATTCAATTGGCATTTTGGCATCCATTCTTGGCTGGGAGACACGGTCTCGGTAGTTGGACAATCGCCGCTGCGTCATGGCGCCTCAGCGTGAAGCGCCGCTCGGAGCATACGCTCCCCGGACGAGGACGTCGCGAATTGACCGCAAGGGTCGGCCACATCCACCGTGACACCCGGCTTTCTCAGGTTCCGGAACTGTCCTCCGATCCAAAACCTGCACGCTCCGTCAGTGTCTGCCCGCTCCTCGAGCCAGCCGCTCGGTCTCCCGGCCACGAATACACCACAGCATCCGCCGTCCATGCAGGACTGGCGGATGCTGTGCCCAAAGCGGCAGAGGGTTCAGGACTTACCGTGTGCAGACGCCCACGCTGAGTGATCCCTTCGATCCAACCACTTTTCCATTGGTGTCCTTGCAGGAACCTTTGCAGCCGTTCTTGTTGGTGCATTGATTGGGATCCGTGCAGGCAAAGCAAACGGAACTGGGACTCGTCGCGCTGGACGCCGTTGCAGATGTCACCGATACCATCGCCGGAATCGACGCCACCGCGGCCCGTTTCATCAGTCGTCGCCGGGATCCGGCCGGCGCGGATGCCGTCGTGGGTAACGGGGCAATTAGCAGACCGCTCTCGGCCAGTTGCGTCACCGCTTTCAGCACGACGTCGCGGTCGAGTGACGTTTCGGCAACAATCTCGTCGATCGTTCGCACTCCATCACACGCCATCCACACCGTCATCATCGCCTGATTGAGGTTGTGAAGCTGGTGGGCGGAAAGATCGTAGACCAGGACATCCGACTCCGTCGTCGTGATCACAAGGTCGAGCGAGCGTGCGGCAGGCACGCGGAAGCACTGTGCGGACACGAATATCCTCGCAGGCACCACCGAGGTGGAATATTGAGATGAATAAAGGGAGACCCTTGACCCGGATTCCGATTATAGCAACAGTGACAATCTGGCAACAAATACCATTCGGCATCGCTCCCGCAATCTCAGCAGCGGATCCGCGTGGGATCGGCCTCGCCGCACCATGACCTGGGTTCGATGATGCACTCGGTTGTCTGATGACACTCCCGGGTCGCTCGGTCCCGACGTCGCTCCTTCCGGCGCCCGGACCTCCTCGAATCGCACCAACTGGGAATGGCTCTACCAGCGAAGTGAGCCCAGCAAAAAACCCCTGCCTGTGCAGGGGTTTCCGGCCTTCTGGTGGAGACGGGGGGATTCGAACCCCCGACCTCTACAGTGCGATTGTAGCGCTCTCCCAGCTGAGCTACGTCCCCAGGGGCG
>JAEZJB010000299.1 GCA_023415845.1 Chloroflexota bacterium
TGCCCTGAAGGGCGTCTCGCTGACGCTCAATCGCGGTGAGGTCGTGGGCATCCTGGGGCCGAACGGCTCCGGCAAGAGCACCCTTGTCCGCGTCATCTCGACCCTCACGCTACCCGACGCGGGAGACGTCGAAGTGTTCGGGATCGATGCGGTCAGGCATCCAAAGGACGTCCAGCGGTTCATGAACCGGGTCTCGGTCGAGGCGAGCTTCTTCAAGAAGCTCTCGTCGCTGGAGAACCTGCTGTTCGGGGCGAAGCTCTACGGCGTCTCGGACCGCGAGAGCAAGCCGATGATCCGCGAGATCCTGACCGGCATCGGGTTCGACATGAAGCGTGTCAACGAGCCAATGGAGCATCTCTCGCGGGGCATGCAGCAGAAGATCGCGCTGGCCCGGGCCCTGCTCACCAGCCCGATGCTGATGCTGCTCGACGAGCCGACGACCGGTCTCGACCCGCGCTCGAAGAAGGACGTCCAGGCACTGATCCGCTCGATCCGGGCCGACCATGAGTCGTCGATCCTGCTCTGCACCCACGACATGGGCGAGGCGGAAGAACTCTGCGATCGCATCGGCATCCTGCTCAATGGGGAACTGATCGCGCTCGATACCGCCGAGGGCCTCAAGCGCCGGTACCAGACCGGCCCGGACCTGCCGTCGCTTGAGGAAGTGTTCATGGCGGCGACCGGCACATCACTCGACGAGGCCGAATTCGACAAGGACGAGGAACCGGTCGCCGCCTGATCGCTGGCAGCAACCCGTTCCATAACGCGAAACGAGGAATCCCATGCAGCTTCATTCCCAGCCGCTGGACAAGCCCGGCTGGATGCGCGAACTGATCGCGATCTGGGGCTATGCCCAGCGCAACTACTACCTGACCAAACGCTACTTCCTGTGGGAAGTCGTCTGGCTCACCTACACCGTGATGAACGCCCTGACCATCGGGTTCATCGGGGTGGGTTTCGGTGGGTCGGCGGAAGACATCGCCCGCAACACCACCTTCCTGCTGATCGGTTCGATGGTCTGGAGCTACCTCTCCATGATCTTCGACCTGCTGTCCGAGACCGTCTCGTGGGAGCGCTGGGAAGGAACGATCGAATACACCTTCATGAGCCCGGCGAGCCGGGTGACGCAGCTTGTCGGCATGGGCATCTACGCCATCGCCTACGGCATGGTCCGCGTCATCATCATGCTGATCGTCATTTCGCTCTTCTTCGATCTCTCATTGGCCGACGCCAATTACGCCGGAGCAGCGGGCATCCTCGCCATCTGCAGCATCTCGCTGGTCGGGTTCGGGATGGTGGCGGCAGTGATGCCACTGCTGTCCCCGGAAAAGGGGCAGCAGGTGACCAGCATCGTCACGGCCATCCTGCTGCTGGTCTCCGGTATCTACTACAGCGTCGACGTCCTGCCGACGTGGCTGCAACCACTGGCGGTCATCTCGCCAGTGACCTACGCCCTGGAGGGCATTCGCAACACGCTGCTCGACGGCGCGAGCTTCGGGAGCCAGTGGTCGAACATCTGGCCGTTGCTGATCATGGGTGGGGTCTTCCCGCCGCTGGGGCTCTGGCTCTTCCAGCGGGGCGAGCACTTCGCCAAGCGCACTGGTCGTCTCAAGCGGACCGGCTAGCGCGTCACTACGGGTTGAAAGCAGGGATGCCGAGCGTGGCAAGCTCACCCTGCGGATAGCCAGCCGACCGGAGCGGGGGGATCACCTCCCGCTCCAGATCGGGCTTCCAGACCATGAGCAAGTAGCCCAGGTCGTTCGGGAATGCCGTGATGGGGAGGTTCGGCGGCAGTATCCGTGGCTCAAGGCGTTCGAGTTGCTCCATTCCCCCCGGCCACGCGATCGTCAGCGGCGTGACGAGATTCACGAGCCATGCTGGACGGCCAGCCGGGAGAGGAAGCGGCTGCGGATGCGTCAGCTTCCATCGTGTCATCGCCAGCGTGGGGGTCGCCGCGCCGAAGGTTTGCCGGTTGAACCCGTCGAACACACTCAGGCCGTGCGTTGGGGCAAACCTTGGGCCGCCCATGCTGGCCGATTCGCAGTCACCAATCTCCGTCAGCGACTCCCGCGTGCCCGTGATGACCGCCACGGCCCCGGCGCCGATTCGGAATGGGGTTCCCCCAGGCACCAGCAGGAAGTCACCGGGTGCCCACTCGTACTCGACTGGCTCGCCGGGACCAAGCGACCAGACGTCGACCACTGTCGGACGATCCGGGCGGGACCAGAGCAGGTGAAGCACGGTCTCCCCGGCCGCGACCCAGCGGGGAGAGGCCTGCCGGGTGTCGACCCACCACAGCGTTGGGGGAACGTCCTCGGTGCCGAGCGGTTCGGGCAGGTGGTCGATGATGAAGCTGGTCGGGCGATCATCCGGGATATTGGCAGCCATGATGCGGCCGAGGCGATGGCCACCGAACGTGCCCGCCACCACCTCGCGCATGGGCCGCAGCGGTCGCAGCGTCACGTCAAACCCGCCAGCCAGCAGAGGGCAATCCAGCCCACCGCGAGATCGATGATCGTCACCGACGACACCCGCCACGACCCTTCGGCCGGGCTGGGCGAGGCGGCTTCGAGGGCGACGAGGACGATTGCGCCCAGCCCGGCGAGAGACGAGACTGCCAGCGCGTGTCCGGTCAGGAGGGAGAGCAGGGCGACCACCAGCGCGGAACCCAGCACGCCAAGCCAGGCGGCCAGGCGGTGTCCCCGCGGGGTCAGGCCATCGGAGATCGGGACATTGCTCGCGGCTCGCCGCATATGCCCGTCGACGGTGACCGCCACGAAGATGAGCGGGAGCAACAGCAGCAGGCCCGTCGTCCAGGCGTCGAGGGCACTCCAGACCCAGAAGGGGACCAGGGAAGCGACGATTGCTCCGGCGGCACGCCCAGAGACCGGACGCTGCCGAGCAATCGTCAGGTAGCCGGCGACCGTCAGTCCGAGTGCGTAGAACCCGGTGGTAGCGGTGGAGAATGTCAGGTTGATGGCGAAGCCGATGACCACCAGCACACCGGCGAGCAGGATCTGCTGCTGACGCTGGTTGGCGTGACTTTCGGTGCGTTGCGAGACGAAGAGGAACAGGACCGCCAGCCCGCCACACAGGGCGCCGAGCCAGAGCCGAAACCAGTCCCAGCCGGAAGCGGATGCAGATGGCGCCAGCACGATCGAGAGCAGGAGGGAGGCCGCCACGATACCAGTGCCGACCTGAACGGCCCGGCGGCTGAGGACCAGGCGGGCGGCGTCACCGTGCACGTTGAAGGTGGTCGGATCGAGCCCCATCGCTGGCCATGTCCCGGAAAGAGGCGTGCGGCGCGGTCACGGTTGCCGCGGCAGTTCAGTATACCGGGCTGGAATCCGAGTCCGGCGGCGGGGGTGCCTGCGTCGGGGGCGAGGACGTCTGCTGGCGACCGGGCACGGTTTGCGGCGAGGCGTGGACGGGGGCAGGTGCCGCCTGGGCGGCGATCACTTCGTCGTCGACTGGCACCCAGGCGCCGAGCGTGTTGACGATCCAGACTTTTGGCAGCGCGTTCTCGAGTAGCAACCGCGCCGTCAACATCGAGCGTCCACCGGCCTGCAGGAAGATGATCTGCCGGCTTTCGGCCAGTTCCGGCGGTGCCTGGGTGGCGGGAATGCCGGCGCGTTGCAACTGATCGCTCAGCGGTCCCCGAGAAGGACTGGCGACGCGGGCGAGATAGCCCATTCCTGCCCGGTGAATGGCGGGCAGCAGATCGCCGAGGCGACCTTCGGGCACGATGGCGACAACTGCATCCTGGAGCATGGTTCGTGGTGACCCTTGAGGCGTGTGACAGGCAGGCACATTGGCGCGAGTCTACCACGCGGGTCTTT
>JAEZJB010000386.1 GCA_023415845.1 Chloroflexota bacterium
ACGAGATCGACCATCTTGACAGTGTCGTGACAAACGCTACGATAGGATCATCAGGGGGAGTATCCCGAGTCCCGTAATGGGACAGGTCGGTAGTCGTCATTTCGTGCGGTTAGCCGCACCGGCGCCGACGGCGAGCGAATGTCTCGCATGGCCAGACCCTGGCTCATCCATTCAGGATGCGGCCGGGGTTTTTGCGTATCCGGCCGTGTGGAGGCAGACGTCATGTCCAGCTGGCTCGTCGTGTTCTCGTCCGCACCAATGCCATCTCCAACGGTTCCACAATCCAGCCAGCGACCGCCTCCTGACCAGGCCGACTCGTTCCTGATCGTGAGTTGTTCTTTCCACGCTCGCTGATCCGCTGTCACCCGCCTTCCTCCCCTTCCAGTTCGCACTCAGACACACGGTCCAGCAGAGATGGACCGTGTGGACTTCTGCTGAGAAAGGTTGCCGATGCTCCTCGAACTGCTGCCCTGGATTGGCTTTCTGTTGCTCGTGGCGGCGCTGCTCGCCATCGACCTTGGCATCTTCCATCGGGAAGCTCACGTCGCGAGTCGCCGGGAGGCGCTTACCTGGAGCGCCGTCTGGATCGGGCTCGCGCTCATCTTCAACGCCGGTGTCTTCTGGTTCATGGGACGTCAGGCAGGTGTCGAGTGGTTCACCGGGTATCTGGTCGAGAAATCACTCGCCGTCGATAACGTCTTCATCTTCCTGCTGATCTTTTCGTCGTTCGCCGTACCGCCGATGTACCAACACCGAGTGCTGTTCTGGGGCATTGTCGGCGCAATCGTGATGCGAGCGATCCTCATCGCCTTCGCCGGCGTGCTACTCGGTTCGTTTCACTGGATCATCTACCTCTTCGGCGCATTCCTGATCTTCACCGGATACAGGTTCCTGCGCGGAGGGCACGAGTCTCCTTCCCTGGAGCGGAACCGGCTGGTGCGCATCGCTCGTCGATTCTTCCCGGTAACGGACGGGTATGAGGGCCAGAAGTTCTTCGTGACGAAAAATGGGGTTCGGTTCATGACACCCCTCTTTCTCGTCCTGCTGCTGGTAGAAAGCACTGATCTCGTATTTGCGGTCGACTCGATACCCGCCATTTACGCGATCACCGACGACCCGTTCATCGTATTCACCTCGAACATCTTCGCGATCCTGGGGCTTCGGGCGCTCTACTTCGTCATCGCCGGCTACCTGTCCGATCTGAAGTACCTCAAGCCCGGTCTGGCTGGGGTGCTGGTATTCGTCGGCACGAAGATGCTGCTCGTCGACATCTATAAATTTCCGGCCCTCGCGAGTCTCGCCGTCATCGTCGGCATCCTCGGGGTTGCATTCGGCGCATCCGCCATTGTCCGCCGGAGGGAGCGGTCACTTCTGCAGCAAGAAGGCCCCGCTCCGCATCAGGAGAGTCCCGCAGAGTCAAACCTGCCTGCCTCGTAGTCCGCGCATAGCTACGTCAGGTGGCTCGCCAGGCGAGCCACCTGACAATTCCAGATTGCACAAATGAGCTCCAACGCCTGTCGGCAGGTACATCATCCATCCCATCGCTTCATCCCTGTACGATTTGTTGACGCCCAGCGACCACCTGCCTATACTTCCATCGATGCGCCGGGTTTTGCCCGGCGTCTTCGTGCGTGCGTTCGGCACTTCCGAACCATCGCAACTGGACAGGTGCAACAGATGGCAACCGAAGAAGATCGAACGATCGATCTGCTTGACGAGACACGGTTGAACGTGGCCTCGTTGCTCATGGAGCCGGTTGGCAACATGCGCGATGTACACATCGAGCTGGCGTCACTGCCACTCGATGACGGCCTCGTGGCGGAACAGGTCTCGGTCCTGGCTCGCCTCACACGATTGAAGGATGGCATCCTCGTCGTGGGCGATGTCAAGGCTGTGGTACCGCTGGAATGTGCGACCTGTCTTGCCGAGTACAATCAGCAGATCTCCGAGCGGTTCTCCGAATCGTTTCGGCAACTGGTGGATGTACGCACCGGATCGGCCTTACCCGCCGACACCGGAGATGAAGACGCGGAACTCGACGACGAGCCCGCCTTCACCATTGATGAGAGCCATGAACTGGATCTTGGTGAAGCAATCCGCCAGTGGATTGTCCTCGCCATTCCGATGCAGCCGAGTTGTGGCCCTGACTGCCCTGGCCCGCTCCTCCGCGCCACAAGCGAGGAAGAACAGGTCGACAATCGGTTCGCCAGCCTGGCCAGCCTGCTGGACGACGAGCCGAATTCGTAGGAACTCCGGCAACGTGCCGGTTTGGATGCTTCCCGCCCCGTCGGGACGATAGCGCAGAGTGAAGCAACCGGCGTGCGCACGTTGAACGCGCTGGAATCACAGAGAGGACCAACACCATGGGTGCACTTCCCAAGCAACGCGTGAGCCGGGCCCACCAGGGCAATCGACGTCGCCACCACTTCATTCCGGCCCTGCAGCTGGTTCCCTGCCAGAACTGCAAGTCCATGAAGCGACCGCACCACGTCTGCCCAACCTGCGGTACCTACCGCGGTCGGCAGGTCATTGAAATCGAGAGCACCCGGCGCGCAAGCGAGTCCTAGGCCCACGCCTGGATCGGTTGCCATCCGGGTCGAGGTTCAACAGAATCTCCACCCCATCAGGCGGTGGGATTGCGGTTCAGCAGTCCCACCGCCTGAGTGTTTTCGTTGGAGATTTCCCCCTGCATCTGGCACACTGACTCTCCGATACCGTCAATCGGCGTCGACCCGCTACCAGCCATCGGAGCGCCGTGAACCCAGGTTCCGGCAGGTTTCACACCGGGGCTGGCAACCGCCAAACCTTGAGGATGAGGGATGCCATTCGCTGCTATCACCGGTTGGGGCACGGCTGTGCCGGAACGGGTGCTAACCAATCGCGACCTGGAGTCGATGGTCGACACCACCGACGAATGGAT
>JAEZJB010000411.1 GCA_023415845.1 Chloroflexota bacterium
CGCCAGCGCCCAGCGCGTGGATGGTGCCAGCGGGAATCAGGATCGTTTCGCCGGGTGTGGCGGGGAGGAAGCGCATCGAACGCGAGGACGTACCGTCGAGCCTGGCTGCCTGGCGGGAAAACTCCGGCAGATCGACGCCTGCGGCCAACCCAACGTAGAGACCGGCATCGGGCTCGGCATCGAGGACGTACCAGGCCTCGGTCTTGCCGAGCTTGTCGACCTTAGCGACGACGGTGTCGTCGGGATGAACCTGAATCGAGAGGTTCTCGCTGGCGTCGATCAGCTTGACAAGAAGGGGGAAGATGGCACGATCGCCAACCGCCGCCATTCCGAGTCGCCCGGAACGACCGACAGGATCTTCGGCGACCAGCGCGTCGAGGGTTTGCCCTTCGCCACATCCACGGGTCACGGTCGCGTCACCGGCCGTCACCAACGCCTCGCCGACCGGACCGGGTGGAAGGTCGAGGCCAAAGCGAGCAAGGCGTCGCCCGCCCCAGGGCTTGGCGTCAAGACGAGGAGCAACGATCGAAACCCTGGACATCTGGCCGTCTCCTTGAGCGAAGGTGCATCAGGCGGTCACCAACAGTAGTGATCATGCTACTGCGTGCTACCGTTCGCTGCCGGTTTCGTGAAGAATGGGTATGCTTGGTCTATTGGGCACGTACAGAATCCGGAAGGACGATAGTCGAGATGGGGAACTACACGCGGCAGGGGAAACGTGCATTCTGGGCGGTCATTCCCGCAGGCGGGTCGGGGTCGCGGCTCTGGCCGCTGAGCCGGGCGGCACGGCCGAAGTTCCTGCTTCCGTTGCTCGGTGAACGATCGCTGCTGCAGCAAACGTTCGATCGCCTGTGTGGGCTGACCGAACCGGAAAGGATCCTGATCGTCTGCGGGCCGGCACACGTGGCGGCGATCGCCCGGCAACTGCCGGAACTTCCATCGGGGAACATCATCGTTGAGCCGGCGCCGAACGGGACTGGTCCCGCGCTGGCCCTGGCAACAGCGATCATCGCGGCGCGCGATCCCCACGCGATCATGGGGAGTTTCGCCGCCGATCATGACGTCGCGGAGATCGAGAACTTCACCTGCGCCGTACAGACGGCCATATCGGCGGCGAAATCGCGCCGGCTGGTCACGATCGGGATCGAGCCGACTCGGCCAGAGACCGGTTACGGGTACATCGAGCGGACAGATCGGGTGGTCGTCGAGAATCCGGAGGGAACGGCGTTCGAGGCGGCCCGATTCATCGAGAAGCCAGATCTCGCGACGGCGGAGAGCTACCTGGAGGCAGGAACGTACCTCTGGAATGCGGGAATGTTCGTCTGGCGGGTGGACGCGCTGCTCGCGGAACTCAAACGCCTGCAGCCCCAAATCTTTGATGGCGTGATGCACATCGTGCGGAGTTGGGAGAAACCACAGTCGGAGCGGGTGCTGATGGAAACCTGGCCGACCCTGCCCAACATCACGATCGACACCGGCGTGATGGAACTCGCAGAGAGGGTGGCAGTGGTGCCAGCCGACCTCGGGTGGTCAGATGTCGGGGACTGGCACGGCCTTGGCGAGTTGATCGAGCGGGATGCCCTCGGCAACTCGGTGAAGGGTGACCTGCTGCGAATCGACACGACCAATTCGGTGATCTGGTCGGAGACCGGGCGGATGGTAGCGATGCTGGGGCTCGACAACATCATCGTGGTCGACACCGAAGACGCGTTGCTGGTGATCGACCGGCGAAAATCGCAAGAGGTGAAGAAGGTCGTCGAGCAACTCAAGGCGAATCTGCGGACCGAACTTTCCTGAGAGAGGTCGAATCGCTTCTTTGCCATAGATGGACCGGTGTCAGCCTTCGCCCTGGGCAAGGGTGGCGAGGCAGATCAACGTCAGGGCGCCCGCCTTGGCGACACTCGGGATTGAGACGGTCTCGATCGTATCTCCAGCCGTGTGGTGATAGGGGCTCTGTCCGTACAGTTCGCGGCCAATCATGACAGCGTCGATGCCCTGGTCGCGGAGCCTGTTGTCGTCTGCAACAATCGCCTCATTGGTCATCGCGTTGATGGTTTGATTGAGCCCGTAGGCCTCGTTGAGTCGCTTGAACAGGTCGACCATCCACCACGACGCAGAATTGGCATTCAACACGACGTAGGTGTATTGACGCTGTGCGCCGATTGAATCGAGGTTGTAGACCCCCGCGTAAGGGATGTCGTTGGCGACGGCGTTCTTGGCGAACTTCTCGCTGCCGACGATGCCGACTTCTTCGACATTGACAAAGATGACGTGGACAGGGTGCTTCAACTCGTATTGCGAGAGGATGCGAGCGATTTCCAGCGAGGCGGCGACGCCGGTAGAATTATCGTCGGCGCCGGGTGAGACGTTGGTGTCATCGGCAATGGTGTCGAAGTGAGCCATGACGCCGTAGATGGACGATGGATCGCTTCCCGGGATTTCTCCGATGACATTGACGACGAGGTATCCCTCCCAGGTCAGGAAGTCCTGATACCAGACATTGAGTCCATAGGATTCCAGTTGCTGGTAGAGGTACTCGGCGGCTCGCATGTTGGCAGCGGTGGTGTAGTAGCGAGTGCCGATACCGGAACCGTCGGATGAACCCATGCCGATGAGATCGGTCATGCGGGCTTCGATGTTGCTGGTGGAGACCTCGTCGATCAGCGACCCGACTTCGATGGTGCGAATGTCCGTGGGTTCCTCAACGCTGGCGACGCTGGATGGGGGGGCCGGTGCCACCTTGCTGACTTCGTAGCCCCAGTCCGTCAGGGGACGGACGTTGGCCGGTACCGAGGAAACCTGGACGAGGCGCCAGTCTCCGGCGGTGTCGAGGATGGTACCGAACGAGGCCACCCGATCGTCGGACTTCTCCTCCGATGGAACCC
>JAEZJB010000033.1 GCA_023415845.1 Chloroflexota bacterium
GCTAACCGATGACTCACTTCGTACCACTTGTCACAAACTGAGTGACTGGTTAGTATGTAGCAATTCTAGTCGGGCTCCCACGGCCTGTCCACGCTGGCCCTCCCCGATCCGCCGGTCCCTTGTGAAAGGATCACCTCAACCATGTCTGCGTCCTCGTCACGCTCAGGACCGTTGCGTCGCTGGGCCCAGTTCACCGCCAGCAAGCCCTGGACCGTCATCATCGGCTGGGTCGCGGTGGCGGTGCTGCTCGCCGTCCTCTCCACGACGGTGGGCGGCACGTTCGCCGACAAGTTCTCGGTTCCCGGCGCCGAGTCCCAGCAGGCACTCGACGTGCTCAAGTCCGACTTCCCGCAGGCGGCGGGCGATTCGGCCCAGATCGTCTTCCACTCGGAAACGAGCATCGTCGACGATCCGGCCGTCCAGGCTGAGATCCAGGCCTTCGTGGACAAGGCAGCCACCCTGCCCGAGGTCATCTTCGTCGCCTCGCCGCTCGATCCCTCTACACCCACGATCTCGCCAGACGGCACCATCGCCTACGCGACCGTGCAGTACGCCGTGCCGGGCGTCGAACTCGAAGAGTCCAGCATCGACGCACTGCTCGACCTCGTGGACGAGACGCGCTCCGACGCCCTGCAAGTCGAGGCTGGTGGCCAGGTCGTCCAGGAACTTCCGGAAACCGGAGCCTCCGAAATCGTCGGCATCATCGCCGCCGTCATTATCCTGCTGATCATGTTCGGGTCGGTCATCGCCATGGGCATGCCGATCATCACCGCCGGCGCGGGTGTCGGCATTTCGGTCCTGATCTCGACCATCCTCGCCAACTTCCTCGACTTCTCGACCATCAGCACCGCTCTGATCTCGATGATGGGCCTCGGCGTTGGCATCGACTACGCTCTCTTCATCATCACGCGCTTCCGCGAGGAACGATCGCACGGGCATGACGTCTCCCGATCGGTGGTCACCGCCGTCGACACTGCCGGCCGCTCGGTGCTCTTTGCCGGCACGGTGGTGGTCATCGCCCTGCTCGGACTCTTCGTCACCCGCATTCCCTTCATCGGCATGCTCGGGTTTGCGGGTGCCGTCGCCATCGTCGTCTCGATGCTGGTCGCCATTGGCCTGATGCCCCCGTTGCTGCGGCTGGTCGGCCCGCACATCGACAAATGGTCGTTCCTCCCCAACCGGCACACGCCCATCGACGACACTTTTGGCTACAAGCACACCGCCCGCATCCAGAAGGCGCCCTGGACCTGGCTGATCGCCTCGCTCCTCATCCTCGGGTTCCTCGGCGGCAACGCCCTCGTCAACGCCCGCCTCGGGTCGGCCGACGCTGGCACCAATCCCGCCGAAACCACCTCTCGCAAGGCCTATGACCTGGTCGCCGAGGGCTTCGGCCCCGGTGCCAACGGCCCGCTGCTGATCGTGATGGAGAACGACGACCACTCACCGCTCGACCAGGAGCAGGTCGGCGCCATCGCCCAGACCCTGATGGCCACCGACGGCGTGGCGTTCGGGTCGGCGCCGCTGTTCAACGAGTCCGGCACGGCCGCCGTCGTCCAGCTGGTTCCCACGACCGCCCCGCAGGACGAGGAAACCAACGACCTGATCGACGCCCTGCGCGACGACATCATCCCCGGCATCACCGCCGACAACCCGGTGGAGATCTACGTCGGTGGGGCAACCGCCACCTTCGCCGACCTCGCTGAAGCGACTGCCAATTCCCTTCTGCTCTACATTCTGCTCGTGGCCGGATTGAGCATCCTTCTGCTGATGGCCGTCTTCCGCTCGGTACTGGTGCCAATCAAGGCCGCCGTGGCTAACCTCTTCTCGTTCTTTGCCGGATACGGCGTGATCGTGCTGGTCTTCCAGCAAGGCTTCCTCGGCATCAACGACTGGTTCGGCGTCGACCGCACCGGACCAATCGAATCCTTCCTGCCGATCATCCTCTTCGCCATCCTCTTCGGCCTGTCGATGGACTACGAGATCTTCCTCATCTCCCGCGTCCACGAGGCCTGGAACCACCGCCCGGACAATCGGTGGGCCCTGCGACACGGCATCGGTGCCTCGGGCAAGGTTGTGCTGGCCGCCGGCGCCATCATGACCAGCGTCTTCCTCGCCTTCACCCTTGGTGACTCCCGGGTGATCAAGGAAATGGGTCTCGGCCTGGGCGCGGCGATCCTGATCGATGTCCTGGTGGTCCGCATGATGTTCGTGCCCGCCTTCATGACCATTGCGGGCAACGCGAACTGGTGGCTGCCTGGCTGGCTCGATCGCATCCTGCCGCGCCTCGATGTGGAGGGCGAACCGGTCGAAGGCGAGTTCGACGACATCAACGAGGAACTCGCGGGAGCCACCTCCTGACCATCTCCGGAGACCGGCGGGAGTGCAGCGCTCCCTCCGTCCCCTGTCACCTTCCACGATCGACATTGAAGGGAGGTAGCTCGCCGGACTGGCGAGCTACCTCCCTTTTCATTTGCGGCCTGCAGGCACCCCTCGCCGATAGCACCCCAGACACGATCAACCACCCCGGCACGTCTCCAAGGGGGCTACGGCATACCGTCCCCTGGGAGGTCTCGGCTGGACATCGGGATACTGAGTGATAGGATGAGGCTTACCACACATAAGGGAGTACCGGTCACATGTGACCGCACCACCAAAGGAGATCCACCATGGATCGTTCCTCCTCACCCACACCGTTGGAGACTCCTCGGGCCCAGCATCGCCATGGCGCCACGTGGATCGACGC